>JAYWDM010000578.1:0-3347 GCA_043779885.1 Betaproteobacteria bacterium
CGAGGCGATCACTTTCGCGTTCCAGGACTACTACCGCACCACGCTATTGAGCGAAGAGACAGATCCCAACAAGCTGCACGACCTGAAAGCGGCGCTGGACGACGCCCAGGTCTATACGCCCGGGCAGGTGCAGCAGATTGTCGAATTGTTCCTCGCCGGCGCCGATCGCGATACGCTCGATCCGATACTCGATGCGTGCGTGGCGGTCTACACCGGCACGCTCGATGAAGACCAGCAGGTGGATTTCAAGGGCAAGGCCAAGGTGTTTTGCCGCACCTACGACTTTCTCGCCTCGGTGATGCCGTATACCCACCGTGAGTGGGAGAAGCTCTCGATTCTGCTCAACCTGCTCACGCCCAAGCTGCCGGCGCCGAAAGAGGAGGACCTCGCCAAGGGCATCCTCGAAGCCATCGACATGGACAGCTATCGTGTTGAGAAGAAGGCGGCAATGAAGATCGCGCTGGAAGATGCCGATGCGGAGATCGAGCCCGTGCCGACAGACGGCGGGGGCCGCAAACCCGAGCCCGAGCTTGATCGGCTCAGCAACATCCTCAAGATCTTCAACGAACAATTCGGCACGCTCTTTACCGATGGTGATCGCGTCGCTAGGCGCATCCGCGAAGACATCGCGCCCAAGGTCGCCGCCGACGCGGCCTACAGGAATGCGAAGGAGAACACGCCCCACACCGCGCGCATGGCCCACGACCAGGCGTTGGGCAAGGCGATGCAGGTGCTGTTGAAGGACGATACTCAGGTCTACAAGCAGTTCGTGGAAAACGAATCGTTCAAGCGGTGCGTCAGCGATATGATGTATGCCATTACAAGCCAGTAATTCAACGAATTAACGATTCAGGACACAGGAGGCCCGCATGAATCTCGACCGTGTCGGTTCAGGGCGCGATCTGCCCAACGAGTTCAACGTCATCATCGAAATCCCGATGAACGCTGATCCGATCAAGTATGAAGTGGACAAGGAAACCGGCGCCCTGTTCGTCGATCGCTTCATGTCGACGGCGATGCACTATCCGTGCAATTACGGCTACATCCCGCATACGCTGTCCGGCGACGGCGATCCGGTCGACGTGCTGGTGTTAAGCCCGGTGCCGCTGATCAGCGGCGTGGTGGTGCGCTGCCGCCCGGTCGGTCTGCTGAAGATGACCGACGAGGCCGGCAGCGATGAGAAACTCCTCGCCGTGCCGATCGACAAGCTGTGCACCATTTACCAACGGATCAAAACGCCGGACGACTTACCGGCGCTGACGCTGGATCAGATACGCCACTTCTTCGAGCACTACAAGGACCTTGAACCGGGCAAATGGGTGAAGGTCGAGGGCTGGCTGGGGCCGGACGCCGCGCGCGCGGAAATTCTGTCCGGCGTCGCGCGTTACGGCAATGCCGCGAAAAAGCCGCAGTTCTAGACTGGAACCAGGCTGCGCAAAATGGCTGGGAACGACGGCGTCCCCGGCCATTCAGATCACGCGCCTGCCGCGGCTCAGTCTGCCGCAATCATCAGCAGCGCAATCGCCGCGCCGATGCCGGCGGGAATGCCAAAGCGCTCGAGCCGCGACACCGCATCGCCGGCGATTATTTCGACCGGCACGTCCGTCGATTCCAGGACTTTGTTCGTGGTGGAATCTTCGATCATGCGCGTCAGCGAGTTCTTGCGCGCGGTGCTCATCACGATCCGCTCGCAGCGCAGGCGCCGCGCGGCGTCGGCGATGAGCGTCGCCCTGTCGCCGACCTCGATATGCACCGAGTACGGAATCCCAACGTGGTCCAGCATGCGCCTGATCGTCCGTAGCGCCTGCTCGCTTTGGGTGCGATGATATTCGCTGCGGTTCTTTCTGCTCACGAATTTCGCGATATGCTGCGAGAACGGCGGCTGCACATTCAATAGATGCACCTCCAGCGCGGAGTTTTTCATGAACTCGCTGATGACATGCTTTACCGCATGCTGCGAGTTGGGCGAGCCGTCGACCGGAACAAGTATCCTATTCATAACAGTATCTCCTTTTGCAGTGGGTGTTTGTAATTCGACTGAAGGTGCGAGCGGCGGCTGCCTGAACTTCGCCAATCGCGCGGTGATGCGGGACTCGATGCGGCGATGGTTCTTGACGAACCCCGCCCACAACACGCCGACGACGATGATCATGAACATCAGCGGCACGACCAGCTTGTGATCGGCGTAAAACGCCTTGAGCAGCGGCTCCGCCGACATCATTTTGGCGGCGGTCCATGCGAGCACGCCGGCGCCCAGATAAACGAAGGCCGGAAACCGGTCGATGAAGCGCAGGATAAGCGTGCTGCCCCACACCACGATCGGAATGCTGATCAGCAGGCCAAGGCTCACGAGCAGGAAGCTGCCGTGGGCGGCCCCGGCCACCGCCAGAACGTTGTCGAGCCCCATGACGATGTCCGCGACGACGATGGTTCTGATCGCCGCCCAGAAGCTGTTGACGGAATTGAGCTTGACGCCGTTATCGTCTTCCGGCTCGGGCAACAGCAGCTTGTATGCGATCCATACCAGCAGCGCGCCGCCGGCGAATAACAGCCCCGGCACGGCGAGCAGCCAGACGACCACCATCGTCAATGAAGTGCGCACGACAATGGCGCCGACGGTGCCCCAAATAATCGCTTTGGTTCTGAGATGCGCCGGAACGTTGCGCGCGGCAAGCGCGATGACGATCGCGTTGTCGCCGGCCAGCACCAGATCGATGATGACGATCGCCAGCAGCGCGGAGAAGAACTGTACTGAAAAAATATCCACTGATACCTCCTGGGTAAAACCCGGGTTGACTATCGCACCCTGCGCCGAACGAGCCTGCCAGGCCGCATGACGGCCTGACCAAGGTCTCGCTTACAACGCACTGGTTGCCGGTAGGACCGGGGATTGCTCCCGTGTTGACGGCCTTACCGCAGGCAGCGTCGCCGCCTGTAGCTACTCCCCCTGGGGAGGGTACACCTGTGCCGACGCGGAACGTGCTGCGATGCCCCGCGGCTGCAATGAAGTGATTATGCCCGCTGCGTTTCACCAAACAAGTGAAAGTTCTTAATCATCGATGTTCGCTTTCGTAATATGCGGCGACAGAACTTCATCGCAGGCATTAATAAACATAATCGAACATGCATTTGCCGCGCTGAGGGCGACGGACGCTTCTTGCATTTTGATCTTCAATGCGTATAATCAAAGTGTCGGCTCGAAATGAGCTGGCCCCTCCAAAGGGGAGTAGCTTCGGCAGTTGCGGTGCGGCTGCTATTGCACGATCGTCAATACGGGATTTATTCCCCGGTCGTGCCGGCAACGACGACGTTGCGAGCGAGACCTTTGCCAGACATGGTAAAGGTCT
>JAYWDM010000579.1:0-9446 GCA_043779885.1 Betaproteobacteria bacterium
TGCCCTGCTCCCGTTCCCGACGGCCATCGCCGGGCCGGCTGACTACGTATTTCTGCCCGGCGTTACCTACGGCGAACGCGAAATCGATTTCAAATCCGGTACGTGGCGCAGATCCGGAGAGGATCGGCAAAGCGCGGCATCGATCGGTTTCGGCTACGGGGTAACCCAGCGCTGGTTTACGGAAATCTATCGCAAATACGAGCGCGCCGGCGACGAGGGGACGCGTTTTGACGCGTGGGAATGGGAAAACAAGTTTCAGCTGACCGAGCGTGGGCAGTATCCAGTCGACCTTGGCTTCATCGTCGAGATCGAAAAACCCCGCGATCTTGCCGAAGGCTACGAGATTGTCTTCGGTCCGCTCCTGCAAACTCAAATCGGCAAGCTGCAGTTGAACGGCAATCTGCTGTTCGAGCAGCACTACCGCAGCGACTCAACGAAACGTGCCGAATTCAGCTATCAGTGGCAGGCCAAGTATCGCTGGCGGCCGGAGTTCGAATTCGGCATGCAGGGTTTCGGCGACCTCGGCAGCTGGAACCACTGGGACGCCGTGACCGCTCGGTCAAGCCGGCTGGGCCCGGCAGTGTTCGGAAAATTCGCGCTCGGCAACCGCAAGGCAATCCGGTATAACGCGGCGTGGCTGGTCGGCGCCTCCGGAAATGCACCCGGGCAGAATCTGCGCGCGCAGATCGAATACGAATTTTGATTCACGCGGCCGCTGATCCGCATCGGCCGTTGCTGCGCCGAGAATGACCGGAAACGCACGCGGCTCAGGTTGCCAGCAGCTCCACTTCAAATATCAGCGTCGCATCCGGCGGAATCACGCCGCCCGCGCCGCGCGCGCCATAGCCGAGTTGCGGCGGGATCGTCAGCTTGCGCGTGCCGCCGACTTTCATGCCGGCGACACCTTCGTCCCAGCCGGCGATGACCTGACCCTGGCCGAGATGAAATTCGAACGGATCATCGCGGTCCTTGCTCGAATCGAACTTGGTGCCGTTCGTGAGCCACCCCGTGTAGTGCACGGTCACGTGCTGGCCGCGCGCGGCCTCGGCGCCAGCGCCGACGGTGATTTCCTCGAAGACGAGGCCGGAGGCAGTGGTAGTAATTTCGGACATGACTTTCCTTTTTTCGGTGAATCCGCCTGCGGGCGGTAATGAGTGCCGCGAAAGCGACGAGCGTCGAATAATTCGCGGCGAAAGTCAACCGGCATGCAGGGGCGCGGCGCCCAGCGCCAGCAGATCCGCATATGCGCGCTTTTCTGCCGGCGACAAGGCCTTCACGGCGTGCTCGGCGGATGCGGCGCTGGACCGGTTCACGTAGTCAATTGCCGCCAGCAACCGCCGCGGCGGATGCGAGCGCGTATAGCGCGCGCCCCTGCCGCTCGCATGTGCCGCATAGCGGGCCGTGACGTTCACCGTGATTCCGGTATAAATGCTGCCGTCGCGGCATTCGATCAGGTACAGGAACCAGCGTTTGACCGTCATGCGCTGCGCGGCTGCACCGCGGCGTCGGCCGAGCGCACCAGGTTGCGGCCTTCGCCCTTGGCGGCGTAGAGCGCCTGGTCGGCGCGCGCGATCAACTCGTCCGGCGTTTCGCCGTCGATGTAGCTGGCGATACCGAGGCTGATGGTGACGGGAACCACCGTATCCCGGCAGCGAAAAGCGCCGGCTTCCACCGTGCTGCGTATTTTTTCAGCCAGCGGAAGTGCCTCGGTTCCGGCCGAGCCTTTGATCACGACCAGAAACTCTTCGCCCCCCCAGCGGCACACGATGTCGGAGTGGCGCAGCGCGGCCTTGATCAGCCGCGCCACCTGTCTGATTACGCCATCTCCCGTGAGATGGCCGACGCGCTCGACCAGCAGGTACCACTTGAGTTCGGGGACCAGCCGCACGTTGAGCAGATGGGTGCGACCGCCGGCTTCGTACTCATAGTCGCCCGCGCCGTCCCGCCTGATGCGCTCCGCCAGCGTGCCAAGACCGTCGATGCTGCTGATTTTGGTTCCGGCGACGTGTGCGTCGGTACCAAACAACAGGGCGCCGTCCTGCTGGTCGAAGAAGTAGACATTGCTCCGGTAGCGCTGCTGGTACTTGTCGAGCAGGCCGCGTATGGTGTCCACCGCGATGCCGACACCGGCCACGCCGAGGTAATTTCCCGCGTTGTCGAAAACGCGGAAATTGATGAAGGTCGTCAGCACATCCTTGTTGGCGAAATCGGGATCGAAACTGATTTCGTAGGGTGCGTCCATATTGCGCACGCGAAAGTACCAGGCGTCGCGCGGCGCGTCCTCGCTCACTTTTTTCAGTATGCCCTCGGTCTGGTAATAAACTCGCGTGCGCTCCGAAATAAAAAAGGTGGTGAACGCGCCGTATTGCTGCTTGACCTCGCGCAGGTACTGGGTGATTTTTGCGCCGTCCTGTTCTCCGTTCACGACCCAGTCGCGCAGGAACGTATTGCTCGCCATCATCGAAGCGATCAGGACCGGGCGTACCAGGTCCTTCTGGATTTCGGAATACAGATTGTCGGCGGTGAGCGGCAGTTCGCGCGCCACGATCGATTCACGGATCACGCTTTTGGAGACGAAGTAATTGACGAGGCTGGTCGCCGCAAAGCCGGTGACCAGCAGGACGGCCAGCGTCGTGATGAGTTTGCGTTTGTCGCTGATGAAAAAGCTCACGGGAAGCTCCGGTCCAGGCAATGGCGGCAGGGCTGCCAGACGGGATTATCGAACATTTAATTGCTTTGCAGAAATCCGGTCTGATCAATGGGCCGGCAATGGTCGCGCGCCGGGCCCGTTTCGTGCGCGCACGCCGTCAGCGTCCGAGAGTCACGACCATCAGGCCGATGGTCAGCAACGCCATGCCGATGATCTCCAGCCGCGTTACCCGCTCGCGAAAAATCCGGCGCGATACCACGTAGCCGAACAGCAGTTCGATCATCGCCAGCGTGCGCACGTGCGCCGCCGGTTCGATCGCCATCGCCGTGAACCAGCCCGCTGATGCGGTCGCGCCCATGAGGCCCGCGAACAGCGAGGAGCGCCATGCGCGGCAGACGCGCGCCACGATTTGCGCATCGCGCAGGAGCAGCCAGCCGACCAGCAGCACGGTTTGCAGTAATTGCGCCGCGACCAGAGTGTAAGCCGCCGCCATCGGAAACGCGGCGCCTTCGAGCGCGAGCGCGCCGCCGCGATAGCCTATCGCGGCGATGCCGAAGGCCGCGCCCGACATGAGACCGAGCAGCGCGGGACGCGTGGTCCAGCCCGCGACGAGCGTGCTGAGCGGGCGCGCGCGGTCGATGGGTGAGAGCAGCAGTACGCCCAGCGTGCCGAAAGCGATCGCGGTCGCCGTCGTCAGCGTGACCGGGTCGCCGAGAAACACCAGTCCGAATACGGCGACTTGTATGACTTCACTTTTCGAATAGGCGATGCCGAGCGTGAAATTGCGTTCGGTCATGACCCGCAGCAGCAACGCGGTCGCCACAATCTGGGTAATCGCGGCGAGCACGACCCAGCTGACAAAAACCGTATTGGGCGCAGGCAGCGGGAAATCGCCCACCACGTGCACGCCGAGCAGCCACAGCGCGGCGAACGGCAGTCCGTACAGAAAACGCACCAGGGTCGAGCCCAGCGTGCCGAGCGTGGCGGTCAAGTGGCGCTGGGCCGCGTTGCGCGCGGTCTGCGCCAGTGCGGCGGCTATGGTGATCGGAATCCACAGCCACTCGGCGTGCGTCAAACGCGGGTCCCGCGCGCCCGCTCAGCCACGGCCGACGAACGGCATTTTGGTCGCCATGATGGTCATGAACTGCACATTCGTATCCAGCGGCAGGCCCGCCATGTGCACCACCGCGTTGGCGACCTGTTTCACGTCCATCATCGCTTCGATGGCGATCTCGCCGTTCGCCTGCTTGACGCCTTTGGCCATGCGCGCCGCAAGCTCCGTGAGCGCATTGCCGATGTCGATCTGGCCGCACGCGATATCGTATTTGCGGCCGTCGAGGGAAATGCATTTGGTGAGCCCGGTGACCGCGTGCTTGGTCGCCGTATACGGCGCCGAGTCCGGGCGCGGGGCGTGCGCCGAAATGGATCCGTTGTTGATGATGCGGCCGCCGCGCGGCGTCTGCTCTTTCATAATCCGGAACGCGGCCTGCGCGCACAGGAACATGCCCGTCAGGTTGACATCGACCACCGCCGTCCATTTCTCATAGGTAAGATCTTCGAATAATATGCCGGGCGCGTTGGTGCCGGCGTTGTTAAAGAGCACGTCGACGCGGCCGAAGCGGGCTTTGGTATTGGCGAACAACGCATTGACGGACCCGGGGTTGGCGACATCGGTCGGCACGGCGAGGGCGCGCTCACCAGCGCCCGACTCGGTGACCGCCTGCTTGAGCAGTTCGCCGCGCCGGCCTGCCAGCGCCACGCTGTAGCCGGCGCCGAGTAGCGCGAGCGCGGTGGCTTTGCCGATACCGGTGCCGGCGCCGGTGACGATCGCGACTTTGTTTGCAGTGGCCATGAGAGTTTCCTTTCGCGTGCGCGCACGCAGTTAATCAAGTTTCACGCCTGCCGTCAGCTTGAAAAGCCCGCCCGCCCGATGCGGGCCGGTACCGTTGCCCGATACTCCATACGGGGGATACTCCATACGGTGTCTCGTCCCGTTTCGACCACGCGGCGCCGATTGCGGCGGGCGCGAAAATCATGCTGTGCAGGCGTGCGGCGCTGTTCATCAACGTATATTCGCCAGTCGTATGCATCTATACTGCCAGGCACCTGGCTTAATCATAACGGGAGGCACAGCTTCATGGTGAAACTGCGCGCGCCCGCATGCAGCGAGTTTAGCAAAGCGGTGGTCGAAAAGGCGGAGGAATTGGCCGCTCGCTGTCGTATCAACGCCGGCACGCCGGACCAGGACGCGATCATGGGGCGCAATGCGCGGGAGAAAAGGGTGCGGGCGCACCGGCCGGAGCACGCTGCCACACCGGCGGATGTGGAGGAACACAGCAACGGGATTTGCGCACGTGTCGGACTCGACGGGCGCAGGCTATGACCATCGCGGGCGAAGGCATTGCGTCCATGCCTCCCGACACCGCGGAGTCCGACAAGTCCGCAGCGCCAGCGCCGCCCCCGCAGTTCGCGTTGTGGAGTGTTGGTTTCAGGCCGTTTTTTCTGTTTGCCGGCGTATACGCGGTCATCGCGATCGCGACCTGGGTGGCGCAGTACGGCGGCTGGCTCGGCGGCTACGCGTCGCGGATGGCCGGTCCGCTGTGGCACGCGCACGAGATGATTTTTGGTTACACCCTTGCGGTGCTCGTTGGCTTTCTCTTCACTGCGGTGCACAACTGGACCGGGCAGCCGACGCCTTCGGGGTTGCCGCTCGCGGCATTGGTCATGGTCTGGCTCGCCGCCCGCATACTCGTGGCGACGCCCTGGCATGCGCTGGCGGCGGCTTTCGATACCGCGTTCGCAGCGGCTGCGGCCCTCGCCATCGCGCGGCCTTTGCTGCGCGGCCGCAGCCGGCGCAACTATTTTTTTGTCGCCGTGGTGCTCGCGCTCGGAGCGGCGAACCTGGCGTTTTACCTCGCGATGGCGGGCGTGCTGCATTTTTCCGCGGAGCGCGATTTGCAGGTCGGATTGGATGTGATCTTGTTCGTCATCACGGTGATGGGCGGCCGCATCATCCCCATGTTCACGGCCAACGCACTCAAACAGGCGAGTCCCCGGCGGGTGGCCTGGATCGAGCACGCCGCGCTTGGCAGCGTGCTCGCGATCGCTTTGGCGGATCTCGCGGACCTGCCCGCAATTGCAATTGCCGCGATTGCGGGCGTCGCCGCGATCGCGCATGCGGCACGGCTCGTTTTATGGCAACCGTGGCTCACCGCGACGCGGCCGATCCTGTGGATCCTGCACGCATCTTACGCGTGGATCGTGGTCTATCTGGCGCTGCGGGCGCTGCTGCCATTGGCCGGGATGCCGGCCAGCCTGGCGACGCATGCGCTGACGGTCGGTGCGATCGGCGGGCTCACCATCGGCATGATGACGCGTACCGCGCGCGGCCACACCGGACGCCCCCTGCGCTCAGGCAGGATGGAGACAGCCGCCTTTATCCTGTTGCAACTCGCTGCCGTGACGCGCGTGTTTGTGCCGCTGGCGTCACCACAGTTTTACGTGGCGGCGATCATGGTTTCGGGCGCGCTGTGGTCGCTCGCTTTCGGTCTTTTCGTCGCCAAGTTCTGGCCGATACTTGCGCGTCCCCGCAGCGGCGGGCGCGTGAGCTGAAGCGGGCGCCTGCGCAGCGACGCCGCTAACCGGCTAAGCGAGGATGCTCTCGACCTGTTCCTGACGCAGCAATTCGTAGACGAAGGCTTCGAGTTCCGGGCCGAGCGCGTCACGTGCGGAGATGATGCCGACGGGACGCCCATCCTCCACCACCGGCACGTGGCGGAACTTGCCGCCGTACATCATCTGCAGCGCCGCCGAAAACGGCTGGTCCGGACGGACCGTCTGCGGATTGCGCGTCATGACATCGGCAAGCCGGGTGGTTTTCCCGTCGCGCCCCTCGGCCACGACGCGAAACAGCGCGTCGCGCTCGGTGAAAATTCCCGCGAGCTGGTCGTTTTCCACTACGATGACGGCGCCGATGTGCTTTTCCCGCATCAGGCGGGCGGCATCACTGACGGTCGTATCCGCGGGGGCGGTGACGATCTCCTGATCCTCGATGATCTTCCTGATGAGTCGGTCCGTCATGTCAGGTCTCCGGTTCTGCGACAAAATGAATGGACGAAGCTGCTCGCGTTCTGCTACGGCATGCCCGCGGCATGCGATTTACTGATTGATGCTACGCCCGCGCGGGCGTAGCGGTCAATTACCAAAAACTGACGGCGCCGGCGCGCGCCTTCCGGCCCGCGTTGTTCGCGGACGACGCACCCCGGTGATTGCCGCGTGCCGGGAGCAACGACGCGTGTGCGTGGCGTCAGGCCTGCGGCGCTTCCCTCAGGAATACCGGCAGGTCCATCGTCGGCGGGCGCGCCGGCACCTGGAAGAACATGTCGCAGACAAAACCGCGGTGATAACTCGTGTGATTGACGACGTGCAGCAGTATCTCGTTGCGCGTCATGGTGCCCGCAGTACCGCCGATGAGCGTGAAATTGATTTTTTCGTCGAGCGCAGCGTCCGTCAGGGCGTCGCACCAGGCGACATACCAGGCGTCCATCGTCTGCTGCATGCGCCAGAGTTCCGCGAGTTCGGGATGGTCGGCGGTGTTGCGCGCGGCGTAGCCGTGCGCGCGACCGTCGAGATGCGCGCGCCAGATCGCATCGATCACGTAGTTGTGATTGAGCGTATGCACCATGTTTTTGAACAGGCTGGTGCGCTCCTTCGCGGGTTCGCCGGCGGGCAGCGCGGCGACCGCATCGAACATCAGCCGGTTGGACCAGGCGTTGTAGCGCGTAAGCATGCGGGCGGTGCGGATCATGACGGCCTCGGGCAGTTGAATCGATGGAAACTCTGCTATCCTTCACGCAGGAACCGCGATAATGTGCCAGCGGCGGCGGCGTGTCAAAACGCGGGAAATCCGCGCCACGTAAAATGTGCGCGCGCAACCCGCCGGTTGCGCGCAAAGCCGCAGTCGCTTTACCAGGCTGTCATGCGTCGCGGACGCCAGACCGTATTCTGTCGGGGAGTAACACGTTATGCCAAAAGTACTGGTCGTGCACGGCGCCGGAATGAACATGCGCGGCAAAGCGCAGATCGACGTCTTCGGTCCGATGACTTTGCCGGAGTATGACGAACACATCCGCAGGTATGCGGCGGAACTCGGCGTTGAAATCGAGATTTTTCACTCGAACATCGAAGGCGAAGTCATCGACAGGTTCTACGCTGCGCATGACGGCGGAGTGGACGCGGCGATCATCAATCCGGCGGGCTACACCACCGGACATCCGGCGCTGATGGCGGCGATTGCGCAGGTGCGTTTCCCGACCGTCGAACTGCACATCTCGAATCCGGCGCGGCGCGGGCGCGAGTCGGAAATCGCGCGCGTGTGCCGCGCGGTGGTGACCGGCTGCGGCATATTCGGCTACCACCTCGCGTTGCGCGGCATCCTGGACATGCTCGCATCCAAACCGGGCGCCGGAAAAAAATAGTCCGCGTGCCGTGTGCTGCAGAGTGCGGCATGAAATGGCGAGCGAATGACCGTTGTTTGCGTCGACCATCAAGGGGAGTTCACGCATGAAAACCGCCGTCATGGCGTTTGTATGCCTGCTTGCGTCTGCCACGGCGCTCGCGCAACCGGCGAACGTGCCGGATCTCGGCTACGCGCCGGCCGCGGAGTTTTTCAAGCTGCCGCCGGGCATGAACTTCGCCGCGGTGTCGGGCGTGGCGATAAACTCGAAGGGCGCCATTTTCGTGCTGACGCGCGCGACGCAGCCGCTGATGGAGTTCGACCGCGGCGGCAACTTCGTGCGCGCGCTCGGCGAAGGTTTGCTGACCAGACCGCACGGCCTGCGCATTGATGCCGACGACAATATCTGGATCGCCGACGGCGGCGCGCATATCGTGCTGAAGCTGAACCCGCAGGGCCGCATCGTGCTGGTGCTCGGGGTGAAAGGCTCGGCGGGCGAGTGGCACGAAGCCGGCTTCCTGCGCCTCTTCAATGAGCCGAACGACGTCGCGTTTGGCGCAGGCGGGGAAATCTACGTCACGCAGGGCCACGGCAAGGGCGACTCCCGTGTGCTGAAGTTCGACCGCGACGGCAATTTCATCAAGACGTGGGGCGGCAAAGGCGCCGCCCCCGGGCAATTCAACGTTCCGCACTCGATCGCCATTGATGCGCAGGGACTGGTGTACGTCGCGGACCGCGGCAACAAGCGCATCCAGGTATTCGACGCCGACGGCCAGTACCTCCGGGAGTGGGTCTACTTCGGCACGCCCGCCGGCTTGTATATCGGGGCCGATCCGTACATCTACCTTGCCAACGGGCACCACGGTCAGATCATCAGACTCGATATGAGCGGCCGCATTCTTGGCATGACCGGCAAGGCCGGCAAGGCGCCCGGCCAGTTCGGCGAAGCGCATTTCATCGCAGTGGGCGCGAACGGCGATATTTACGTTGCCGATACGTTGAACTGGCGCGTGCAAAAGTACGTGAAGTATTGACCGGGTCCCAGGCCGCATTTAATGCCGTAAGTTGCGACCAATGGCCATTTGTCGTTAGTACCGGGCCCAGACGGACGTTTTCCCCCCTTTTTGCGCCGGATGGCAGCCTGGCATGTCAGGTCTGGTTGCCCGGGCGACCCTCCCCTGCGGCAGTCCCGGAGATTCGATGTCCCGGCAGACGGAACAGCGGCTCCCGCCGCTTCATTTGCATATTGCGTCGTCGCATTGGGGATAGAGGAGTAAACTGTTCGACTGCCAATCCGGACCGAACATGGCGCCGGTTGGCTTCAACTACTACGGGAGACGT
>JAYWDM010000580.1:0-3328 GCA_043779885.1 Betaproteobacteria bacterium
TGCCGCAGCGGCGCCGGCGGACTTGAGAAATCCACGGCGGTACAGCTTGGTTAAGGCATCTGTTTTCATCACAAACCTCCTGAAGAATTGTTGTCGGCGAACCAGACAGGTGGCGTCAACCCGCGCACCGGGAGCGTATGATACCAATATTACCCGGGTTGGACCGTAGCCATGCAATCTGTCGCATGAGTCGCCGGCGCATTGTTGGTCGCGGCGATGCCTGCGCCATCCTTTGCGCATGAGCGGGACAGTGGATCAGGTTCTGAATCCTGAATTGCCCGGCGGTGAGCAAGGTCGTCATACAGGAGGAATCGCGTGAATCAAGATTCAGGACCGTTGCGCATGGAGGAATCCCGAACCGACATTGACCGTCCGGTAACGAGCGGTCCGGCCATTGCGCAATGGGGCAGCGACCACATCGCCGACGTCATGCGCGCGCTGAACTTCGAATACGTCGCGCTGACTCCCGGTGCGAGCTTTCGCGGTTTGCACGACAGCCTGGTCAACTATCTGGGCAACACGCGCCCGCGCATGCTGCTCGCGCTGCACGAGGAAACCGCGGTCGCGATCGCACACGGCTATGCGAAGGTCACGGGCAGGCCGCTCGGCGTCGTACTGCATAGCAACGTGGGGCTCCTGCACGCGTCGATGGCGATCTTTAACGCCTGGTGCGAGCGGGTGCCGATGCTGCTCTATGGCGGCAACGGCCCGATGGATGCCGCAATTCGCCGGCCCTGGGTCGACTGGATGCATACCTGCACCGACCAGGCGGCGCTCGTGCGCCATTACATCAAGTGGGACAACCAGCCGGCTTCGCTCGCCGCCACCGCGGAAGCGATGCTGCGCGCGGCCATGATCGCGCAAACGACGCCATGCGCGCCGACTTATGTGATCTTCGATTCCGCGTTGCAGGAGGAAAAGCTCGCCAAGCCGCTGCCGGTTCCGGATGTCGCGCGCTACCAACCTCCGCCTCCCGCGTACCCCGCTCCGGAAATGGTGCGCCAAGCGGCCACCCTGCTCAGCGCGGCGAAGCGGCCCGTGCTGCTCGCTGGACGAGGCAGCCGGTCACTCGCAGCCTGGAACAACCGCATCGCATTGGCGGAAGCGCTCGGCGCGCGCGTATTGACGAGCTTGAGAACGGCTGCGGCATTTCCGTCCGACCACCCTTTGCATGCCGGTACGCCGATCAAGTTCGTCAACGATTCCGTGCTCGATGTCGTGCGGACCGCCGACGTCATTCTGAGCCTGGACTGGATCGATCTGGGCGGGCTGCTCAAGCAGGCGTGGCAAACTGACCCCGTAAGCGCCAAGGTCATCCAGGCGTCGGTCGATGTCCACGTGCACAACGGCTTCAGCATGGACCACCTCGGGCTGCCGGCGGTGGATCTCAATCTGCTCGCCGATCCGGATGTCGCGACCGCTGCGCTGCTCGCGGAACTGCGCGCGACTCGAACGTCTGGTGCGTCTGAACCGGCTGCGACACGGGATTCGCGCCGCGCACCCGCGGCGACTGCGCAATCGTCAGCCGATGGCATCGGCGTGCGCAATCTCGCGGGCGCGATCAACGCGATCGCCGCCGAGCAGGAAACCTGTCTCATCCGCCTGAATCTCGGCTGGCCCGCGGATATGACGCGCTACAACCACCCGCTGGACTATCTTGGCGGGGACGGCGGGGGCGGCATCGGTGCCGGGCCGGGTCTGACTGTCGGCGCCGCGCTCGCCTTGCGCGGTACGGGGCGCCTGCCGCTCGCGGTGCTGGGCGACGGCGATTTCATCATGGGCGTGAGCGCTCTGTGGACAGCCACCCACAGCAGGATCCCGCTGCTGATCGTCGTCGCCAATAACCGCTCGTTCTTCAACGACGAGATGCACCAGGAGCGCATGGCGCGGCTGCGCGGCCGGCCGGTGGAGAATCGCTGGATAGGGCAGCGCATCGCAGACCCTGCAATCGACCTCGCGGGATTGGCGCGCGCGCAGGGCGCGATCGCGATCGGCCCGGTAACAAGCGCGCGCGACATGGAACCGGTCTTGCGCGACGCGGTAGCGAAGACCCGCGCCGGCGCGGTGGTCGTGGTCGAGATGCTGGTCGCGGCCGAGTACGACGATGCGATCGCGCGCACGATGGTGCGGGGTTCGCAATAACGACAATCAGCCGCAGATAAACGCAGATACACGCTGATAACATCAAAAACAACTAAGCCGCAGAAAAACAAAGATAAAAACAGATGACAACCAGATTCAAATCAGCACGAAATCAGGCGTCCGTTGCTTGTGGTTGGTTTTTCGTCTGCGTTCATCTGCGTTTATCTGCGGCCCCAGCCCGTTTTTGAGACTGCTTCTATTCCTGCCTGATCCCGGCGAACTTGATTACTTTGGCGTACTTCGCGATTTCGCCACGCAGGAATGCATCGAATTCCGCGCCTGTCCCGCCGCCGGGCTCCTGGCCGTCGGCGATCAATTGCTCGCGCACGTCCCGGCGGGTCAGCACCGCGTCGAGATCCGCATTGAGTTTCGCGACGATGTTTCTGGGCGTGGCGGCAGGGGCCATGAACCCGAACCAGACGCTGGTGGTCATCTCGGGGTAGCCGAGCTCGATGAAAGTGGCGACATCCGGAATCAGCGGCAGGCGCGAAGTGCTGCCGGTCGCCAGCGGACGCAGGCGCCCGCTCCTGATGTGCGGCAAAAGCGACGAGATGCCCGCAAACAGCAGCTCGACCTGGCCGCCGATCGTATCGATGATCGCCGGTGCGCTACCTTTGTAGGGCACGTGCACGATGTCGATCTTCGCGTTGATCTTGAGCAGTTCTCCCGCCATCTGGTTGGCGGAACCAAGGCCGCCGGAGGCGAAGGAGAGCTGGCCAGGGCGCGATTTTGCCAATGCGATCAGTTCGGCCAGCGTCCGTGCCGGCAACGACGGATGCACCGACAGGACGTTGGGCACGCGCGTGGCGAGCACGAGCGGCGTGAAATCGGCCATGAAGTCGTAGGGCAGCTTGCCCATCAGCGAGATGTTGATCGCGTTCGGCGGTCCGGCGAGCAGCAGGGTATAGCCGTCCGGCGGCGACTTCGCCGCCAGCACCGAGCCGATATTGGTCGCCCCGCCGGGCCGATTGTCGAGTATGACCTGCTGACCCCAGACCACGGCGACGCGCTGGGCCACGGTGCGCGCGATGAGGTCAGCGTTGGCGCCGGGAGCATACGGAACGATAACGCGCACGGGACGCACCGGAAAGTCACTGCCGTAAGCGCCGGCCCATACGCCGCAAGCCAGCACCAGGGCCAGCGTCCGTGAGCGCCATCCGAACTTCGCGTGCATGCCGTAATGCCT
>JAYWDM010000581.1:0-3319 GCA_043779885.1 Betaproteobacteria bacterium
CGAACTACCTGTCTGGCGCTCGCTGATGTACGTGCCGGTCAACGTCGACAAGTACGTCGACAAGGCCCACACCCGCGGCGCCGATGTCATCCAGCTCGATGTCGAAGACAGCGTGCCGCCCGCCGAGAAAGACAAGGCGCGCACGCTCATCGAAGCGGCGGCGAAAAAAGTGCGCCGCGGCGGTGCGGACGTCGTGGTGCGCATCAACCGCCCGCTGTCGCTCGCCGTGCGTGACCTCGAACACGCGATCTGCCCCGATGTCGACGCCATCGCATGCACCAAGGTCGACAGCGCTTCGCATGTCAGGCTGCTCGACGAACTCGTCACCGAACTTGAAGAAAAGCGCGGCATGCCGGCCGGTCATACGAAGTTCATCACCATGGTCGAGACCGCCGACGCATTCTTTCGCATCCACGAAATCGTGCGCGCCAGCGCGCGCATCGTCGCGACCTGCATCGGCGGCGAGGACTTCGCACTCGACAACAACATGCAGCCCACGGGCGAAGCGCTGTTTTATCCCAAGCAGCACATGATATTCGCCGCCAATTCCGTCGGCATCATGCCGCTGGGCTTCGTCGACAGCATCGCGGGATTCGGCGACTGGGACAAGTTCCGCAAGATGGTGCGCCGCTCCCGCGACTTCGGCTTCATGGGCGCCGGCTGCATCCATCCGGGCCAGGTCACCATCGTCAACGAGGAGTACACGCCGACCGCCGGCGAGGTCGAATTCGCGCACAAGGTCATCAAGCTGGACAAGGAAGCCGCCGCGACCGGCCGCGGCTCATGGTCGCTCGACGGCAAGATGATCGACATCCCGATCATCGTGCGCGCGCAAAAGCTCATCAAGCGCTACGCTGCGATAAAGGCGCGCGAAACCGCCACGCTCGCGGCGATGAAAGGTTAACCATGGACATCGATGCACGCCTCGCTGCACTCAATATCGTTTTACCCGCGGCGCCCGCGCCGGCGGCGAACTATTTGCCATGGACGATTACCAGTAACCAGCTATGGATTGCGGGCCAGGCGCCGATCCGCGACGGCAAATATCCGTATGCCGGACGTGTCGGCGCTGCCGTTACGCCGCAGGACGCGCACGCCGCGGCGCGGCTGTGCGGAGTGAACGTGCTGGCGCAGGTCAAGGCGGCATGCAACGGCGACTGGACGCGCCTCGTCAAAGGCGTGCGCATTTGCGGCTACATCAGCTCGGCGCCCGATTTTTTCGATTACCCGAAGGTGCTCGACGGCTGCTCCGATCTGCTCGTTGAAGTCCTGGGCGACGCCGGCAAGCACGTGCGCACGGTCATGGGCGTAAGCGGGCTGCGCTTCAATGTTCCAATCGTCGTCGACGCGGTGTTCGAAATCCGGCCATGACCGGCAGCGGAAAACGGCCATAAGCGTGAGACTGCCCCGCGCCGCAATACCCGGCGTGGCTTTAATGCTGATGGCGGCCGGCGTGGCTGCCCAGGAATTCCCTTCCAGGACCCTGCGCATCGTGGTGCCGTTCCCGCCGGGCGGCGCGACCGACATCCTCGCGCGCGCGGTTGCCGGGCAGCTCAGCCGCTATTACGGCCAGAACGTGGTGATCGACAACCGCACCGGCGCCAACACCGTGATCGGCGCGGAAGTCGTCGCACGCGCGCCGGCGGACGGGCACACGATGCTGTTCATAGCGCCGAGCTTTTCCATCAACCCGTCCGTGCGCTCGAAAATGCCCTACGACACGCTGAAGGATTTCTCCGCGGTCGCGCGCGCCGGCTACAGCCCGCTCGTCATTTCGCTGCATCCGCTGGTTCCCGCGACCGACGTCACTGCGCTGATCGCGCTCGCGCGGGGGCGGCCGGGTGAACTGACATTTGCAACCTCCAGCATCATCGGCGGACAGCGGCTCGCCGGCGAATTGTTCTTCCGCGAAGTCGCCAGGGTCGACATCATCAACGTGCCGTATAACGGCGGCGCGCCGGCAGCCACCGCGGTCATGGGTGGGCATACGATGATCCTGATCTCCAACGTGTCCGAAGCCGCGCAACAGGTGAGCGCAGGAAGGCTGCGCGGCATCGCGGTGATGTCCCTCGCGCGCGCAGAGCAGTTGCCCGCGGTGCCAACGCTTGCCGAATCGGGCTATCCGGGATTCGAAGCGGCGAACTGGTATGGCGCGGTAATCCGCGCCGCAACGCCGCGGGCAATCATTGAACGGCTGAGCACGGATTTCGGCAAGGCGCTGAGCGTGCCGGAAATCAGGGATGGCTTGACGAAGCTCGGCCTCGTCCCCGCCTATCTCGACGCAGGCGAGTTCGATGCCCTCATCCGCAGCGAAATGCAGCGTTACGCCAGAATCGTCAACACGCTGAAGCTGCGGATGGATTGAAACGGAATCCGAACCAACGTACCAGCCTGATCGGTGTGTAGCCCGGAAGGAGCGCAGCGTATTCCGGGGATCGTTGCACCACTTACCAATGGCTTCATCCTGGTTTGTTGACACCCCATTGGGGGTCGGTCAGTATGGCGCCAACAAACGGGCAGCACACCGAAGCGGAATTCCGACCCGCCGCCAGCGAGGAAATCACCATATTTATCTCCGTACTCCGAAGTATCACTGCTGCTTTCGTCATGCTTGCATGCGTCGCCGCAACCCACTCCATCGGCGCCGAATATCCTGCGAAGCCGATCCGTTTCATTGTCCCCTTCCCGCCGGGCGGCGGCACTGATATCGGCACGCGCATCATCGCCGCGAAACTGTCCGAGCGGTTCGGCCAGCAAGTCATCGTCGACAACCGCGGCGGCGCCGCCGGCATCATTGGCACTGAAGTTACCGCGAAAGCCGCGCCCGACGGCTACACGATCATGATGGGCAACATCGGCACGCATGCCATCAACATCAGTCTTTACGCCAAGCTGCCATACGACCCGGTGCGCGATTTTGTGCCGATCACGCAGGCGGCGGGATTGCCGTTGTTCGTGCTCGTGCATCCCTCGCTGCCGGCGAAAAACGTGAAGGATTTGATCGCCCTCGCCAAGGCGCAGCCGGGCAAGCTCAACTATTCTTCGTCGGGTGCGGGCGGCTCGATGCACGTCGCCGCCGAATTGTTCCAGAGCATGGCGCACGTCAAGCTCACGCATGTTCCGTACAAGGGCGGCGGCCCGGCGATCGTCGATTTGCTTGCCGGGCAGGTGCCGCTTTCGTTCGCCACCGTGCTCGAAACTTCGCAACACGTGAAAGCCGGCCGCCTGCGCGCGCTCGCCGTGACCTCGGCCAAACGCTCGATCGCGTTCCCGGAAATGCCCACCGTCGCCGAAGCCGCGTTGCCGGGCTACGAGTCGA
>JAYWDM010000582.1:0-22827 GCA_043779885.1 Betaproteobacteria bacterium
GCCGCGATGTCGATCAGGCTTTGCTGCGCGCTGCGAAAATAGTTGAGCAGCTCGACTTTGACTTCGTCGCGGATCAGCGGATCGGGACGACTTTCGCGCAACCCCTCGCTGGCAGCCTTGAAGACGTAACGCAGATACTGCGCCGCCTCGCGCCTGCCCAGCATATCGGTCAGCCGCTCGCCGAAGCGGTGCGGTCCTTTCACCACGAACTCGAGCGCGTCATAGACCAGTTGTTCGCCGCCGAGCCTGAGAAAAGCCATGTGCCCGTGGTTCTGGTCGGCCGCCCACTTCAGCAGTTGCAGCGTGTCGTTCTTCGACAGGAAGTTGCGCAGCCGCTTGCGCGCGCGGTTCCAGTCGATCAGGAACACCAGCCGCGAGCCGAGAAAGGTGAGGTATTCTTCGAGCTCGGCCCTGCCTTTCGCCGCATAGCTGCCGACGCTCAGGTGGTATACGCCGCTCTCCATCGTTTTGTCCTTGCGCGACAGGGTGTCTTCCCATTGCACGTCGTAGCGCTCGAACAGGCTTTCGAAAAACAGCAGGCGCTGCAGGTGATTGTCGGTGTACGTGAGCGTGACGGTCTGCCCGCTGACGTGGACGACCAGCACGTGCGCGTCGGTAGTCCCGATGTCGTTCTGGATGACGAGCTTGCCGGCGGCGTGCGTCGCGGTGGTGCCGAGCCCCGGGTGATCGAACTTGAGCGGCGCGGTCTGGTTGACCCCGCGCATAAACGCCTTCACGAGCGGGCGCTCGGCAGCCTTGATCTCGTAGACGCGCGCACCGTCGATCGACTCGACGGCAATCGCCGCCTGCAGCCGGTTGAGCGCCTTGTGCAGGTCCATTACCAGCAGATGCGGGCTGTCGCCGCGCTCGCGGCTGCCCGACGTCAGCTGCGCAATGGCTGTTCCGCTGATGGCGTCCGCGCCAACCTGCCCGTCGGTTTGGGCAAGTTGCCGGTAACGCTGCGCAAACTGCTGCGCTTCGTCGGCCTGACCCGCGCCGCCGCCTGCGAACGGCTCGAGCATCGTCTGGATATCGCGCATCACCAGACCGACGATACGTTCGGCACCGGGCACGCGGTATTCGCCGTCCGCCCCGGGTTCGCTGTGTTCGACGACGTGGTCGAGTTCCTCGTCGTCCAGCCCGCTGATGAGCCGCTCCTGCCGCAAATTGGAGAACGGGCTGTCCGGACGATCGGCATGGCTTTTCGCCATTTGGAGCAGCGTGAACAGATATTTGGCCTGGTCGTTTGCGGCGAGCGCGGCATTGACCTGCGCGGGCAGCAACAGCTTGCGCTCCCCGAGAGCGTCGATGATGCGGTTTTTTTCGGTCATGACGTGTATCCCGATGTCAACTGCCGCGCCAGGCTGCCTGCGCGCAAAGCACGCCGCGCGGGAATCCCCGCTTCGATTAACGTCCCTGCCCCCGGCGGTTGCGCGTACGCGATTGCCAAGCGATGGCGCATTCGCAGACACCCGGTGTTGAGATGAATCTTACGGAGATATTTCGCCGTCTATTTGACCCACGTCAAGCCGGCACACGTAACGCTGCGTAGACTGGTCGGTGCCGCAGGTGTGGGTAGCTGCGCCGATAATGCCGCGGTCACGCGGACCATCGCCATCGAGTGGCGCCGCACGCGGTGACGGCCGGATGTGGCGGCGGCCGGCTTGATTCGCCTGGAACGTCCTTACTATGAACGTCGATCCCGCCGCGGTCTGGAGCCTGTCCCTCAGCGGGTTCCGGCACCCCGAAATGCCCTATCTTCTCGCGCTGGTGGTGGTGCTGGGCGCCTTGCTGTTTCAGTTCCGGCCCGAATACCGGGACGCGCTTTATCACACGCTCGTCTTCTACGCGGCAAGCCTTCTTGTGCTGTGGGTCAGCGCGGGCGTCGCCGCCTTCGATTTGCCGACAGCGGCGGCTGTATTGCGCGAGGCTGCCATTATCGCCGGCGGCATCGCCGTCATCCGGCTGTCGGGCATGTTTGTCTTTCGCGTGGCGCTGCGCGCGGTGCGCCTGCACCCGCCGCGTATCCTCGAAGACATTCTCGTCATGCTGGGCTACGTCGTCTGGGGCATGGTGCGCCTGCGCTATGCGGGACTGGATTTGTCGCAGATCGTCACCACCTCGGCGCTGATCACCGCGGTGGTGGCGTTCGCGATGCAGGATACGCTGGGCAATCTGCTCGGCGGGGTGGCGCTCGAACTCGACGCGTCGCTCGCTGTAGGCGACTGGGTGCGCGTCGATGATGTTGAAGGCCAGGTTGTCGATATCCGCTGGCGTTCGACCTCGATCCAGACGCGCAACTGGGATACCGTCGTCGTTCCCAACAGCAACCTGATGCGCAACAGGTTCACTATCCATGGCCGGCGCAAGGGCGCCGCGGCGCAGTGGCGGCGCTGGATCTGGTTCAGCGTCGATTACACCGCGCCACCCGCGCGCGTGATCGAGACCGTCGAGACGGCAATTCGCGCCGCGCTGATCAGTCACGTTGCCACCGACCCGGCGCCACAGTGCCTGTTGATGGATTTTGAGTACGGTTCCGGCCGCTATGCGCTGCGTTACTGGCTGACCGATTTCGCAAACGACGACTCCACCGATTCGGAGGTGCGCGTGCACGCGCTGGCCGCGCTGCAGCGCGCGGGTCTGCGCATCGCGGTGCCCGAATACAGCATCCACACCGTCAAGGAAGGCGCGAAGCACATTCAGGAAGTACGGTTGCGCGAGACCGCGCACCGCATCGCCGCACTGAAACGCGTCGATCTTTTTGCCAGCCTGAGCGAGCAGGAACTGCGCACGGTGGCCGAGCGGCTGGTGTTCGCGCCATTCGCCAAAGGCGATGTCATGACACGCCAGGGTGCGGTGGCGCACTGGCTCTATATTCTGATCGAAGGCGAAAGCGAGGTGGTGGTGGATCAGCCCCGCGGCGAACGTCATACCGTCAGCCGGCTGCAGGCAGGCACCTGCTTTGGCGAGATGGGATTGTTGACCGGCGAACCCCGGCGCGCCACGGTAATCGCCGCGACCAATGTGGAGTGCTACCGGCTCGACAAGGCCTCGCTGGAGGATGTCCTGCGCTCGCGCCCGGCGCTGGCGGAATATTTCTCGCGCATGCTGCTGGCACGCCAGTCCGATCTGGCCGCCAAGCTCAAAGAAGCAGATGCCGCGCAGTTCGCACGGCAGGCCGCGCTTGAGCACTCCGAGATACTCGCGCGTATCCGCAGTTTCTTCGGACTGGACAAAACGTGATTTTGGTGCGGTCGCGCCGGCGGTACCGGTGCGGAAAAGAGCGGCGATTGCGCTATTGTTAAAACCG
Source organism: Betaproteobacteria bacterium (assembly GCA_043779885.1). GTDB lineage: Bacteria > Pseudomonadota > Gammaproteobacteria > Burkholderiales > SG8-41 > PALSA-1004. The sequence goes on from JAYWDM010000582.1 coordinate 3,311, forward strand.
GACGGCAGTCGGATAAGTCACACGCCACCCCATGCCCGTCGCAACCAGTGCGCAAACGCAATTTGTCGCCGCGTGCCTACATCAGCACGATATCGTACTGCTCCTGGTTGTACTGCGACTCGACCAGCAGCGAAACCGGTTTGCCGATGAAATCGGACAGCATGGCGAGACTCTGCGACTCCTCGTCGAGGAACATATCGATGACCTGCTGCGACGCGAGTATGCGGTATTCGCGGGCCTCGAACTGGCGCGCTTCGCGCAGCAACTCGCGCAATATCTGGTAGCAGACCGTCTGCGCGGTCTTCAGTTCGCCCCGCCCCGCGCATACCGGGCACGGCTCGCACAGCACGTGCGCAAGGCTTTCCCGCGTGCGCTTGCGCGTCATTTCCACCAGGCCCAGTTGCGTGAAGCCGTTTACCGTCATGCGCGTGCGGTCGGCGGCGAGCGCCTTGCGGAATTCGTTGAGCACGGCATTCCGGTGTTCTTCGCTGTCCTTGTCGATGAAATCGATGATGATGATGCCGCCCAGGTTCCTGAGCCGCAGTTGCCGCGCGACGACCTGCGAAGCTTCCAGATTGGTCTTGAATATCGTATCGTCGAAGCTGCGGCCGCCGACGAAGCCGCCGGTATTCACGTCCACGGTCGTCAACGCCTCGGTCTGGTCGAAAATCAGGTAGCCGCCGGACTTCAGGTCCACGCGCCGCGCGAGCGCCTTCTCGATTTCGTCCTCGACGCCATGGAGATCGAAGAGCGGCCGCGCGCCGGGATAATGTTCGAGGCGCGCGGCGATGCCGGGCATGAATTCGAGCGCGAAAGCTTCAACCTTCTGGAAGGTTTCGCGTGAATCTATCAGCACGCGCGTCGTATCCTCGTTGGCAAAATCGCGCAGCACGCGCTGGCTCAGGTTCAGGTCCTGATAGAGCAGCGCCGCCGGCGCCGCTTCCCGTGCTTTGGCCTGAATATCTTTCCACAGCTTGCCCAGATACTCCACATCGGCGCGCAATTCGCGGTCGCTGGCGGTTTCCGCCATGGTGCGGATGATGAAACCGCCGGTGACATCAGGCGGCAGGATCTGCTGCAGTTTTTCGCGCAGGTTCAGCCGCTCTTCTTCGTCCTCGATGCGCTGCGAAATTCCGATGCGCGACTCCTGCGGCAGGTAGACGAGCAGGCGTCCGGCAATGCTGACCTGGGTGGAGAGGCGCGCGCCTTTCGAGCCGATCGGATCTTTTACCACCTGCACCATGAGGTTCTGCCCTTCGGCGAGCAGTTTCTCGATCGGCTTCGCGTCGGTGCCTTCCTGGCGCTGGCCCCAGATATCGGCGACGTGCAGGAATGCCGCGCGCGCGCCGCCGATCTCGACAAACGCGGACTGCATGCCCGGCAACACGCGAACCACGCGTCCCATGCAAATGTTGCCGAGCAGTCCCCGCGCCGAGGCGCGCTCGATCTGGACCTCCTGCACGATGCCCTGCTGGATGACGGCGACGCGCGTCTCCTGCGGCGTGACGTTGATCAGGATTTCTTCAGCCACGCGCGCCTCATTCAGAGTCCGTAACATGATGAAATACGTGTGCGACGCCGAATCGCCCCAGCAATTCGGCCGTCTCGCCGAGCGGCAACCCCATAATGCCGGAATAGCTGCCGCGCAACACGCGCACGAACGTTGCCGCGCCCCCCTGGATCGCATACGCGCCCGCCTTGTCGAGCGGCTCGCCCGTCGCCACATAATCCCGGATCTCGGCGTCTTCGAGCTCGCGGAATTCTACCGTAGAGACCGATAGCGCAGTTTCCGTGCGGTCGAGCCGCGCGACGGCCACGGCCGTCAATACCTCGTGCGTTTTCCCCGCCAACCGCCGCAACAGGTGGCGTGCGTGCTCCGCGTCATCCGGCTTGCCGATAATCTCGCCTGCCAGCACCACCGTCGTGTCGGCGGCGAGTACCGGATGGGGCGCGAGACCCCGCGTCGTCACGTGCCGCCTGCCCAAGGCGGCCTTGGCGCGGGCAATCCGCATGACGTAAGCCGCCGGTTGTTCCAGCGCAAGCGGCGTTTCGTCGACGTCCGCATCGTCCCCTTCAGGCGTCAGCAACTCGTCAAATGCAACGCCGATCTGGTGCAGCAGTTCGCGCCGGCGCGGGCTGCGCGAAGCAAGGTAGATGCGTGTCATAGGATTGAGGAATCAGGAAAATGCAGTAGAGCTTGCTCAATCCTCAATCCGCGCTCCTCAATCCCTGTGATACGGATGCCCCGCCAGCAGCGATACCGCCCGGTAGAGCTGCTCGGCAAGCATGACCCGGCACAGCCCATGCGGCAGCGTCAGCGGCGACAGGGATAGCAGCAGACGGGCTTCCTGCTGCAATGCCGGCGCGGTGCCGTCAGCGCCGCCGATGACGAATGCAATATCGTCGCCGTCCTGTTGCCAGCGTTCGATGCGGCGCGCGAGGTCCAGGGTGGTAAGCGCCTTGCCGCGTTCATCGAGCACCACCTTGAACGCGCGCCCGGGCGCTGCGGCACGAATGCGATCGGCTTCGATCGCCAGCCATTGTTGCGCGGATTTGTCGCCGGCGCCGGCGCGCGCCGCCGGTTTGACTTCGATCAGTTCGATGCGCGCATTGCGCGGCATGCGTCGCGCATATTCGTCGAATCCCGCATTGATCCACGCGGGCATCCGGTGGCCGACCGCCACGATACGGAATTTCATGCCGCAGCGGCACTGTCAGCGGGCGCCGCCGGCCACACGCCGCTTGGGCGCCGCGGCTGTGCTGCCCCACAGTTCCTCGAGGTTATAGTGCTGGCGGATCGCAGGCTGCATGATATGCACGACGATGGTCCCCAGGTCGACGAGCACCCATTCGCCGCTGTCTTCGCCTTCGATACCGTATATGGTGGCCCCCAGTGCCTTGAGTTTCTCGTGCACGTTCTTGGCGAGCGCCCTGTTCTGCCGCGCCGAATCGCCGGTCGCGACGATCACTTTGTCGAATAACGCCGTTATGCGGCGCACGTCGAGCACCACGATGTCCCGCCCTTTGATTTCTTCCAGCGCGTCAACCGTGGCCTTAGCCTGCTTATCGAGCCTCATTCACCTCCTGCGTTACATAAAGTCCATGACTGCGAATATAGTCGAGAACCGGATCAGGGAGCAAATAACGCGGACTGACCCCGCGCGACAGGGAATCCCGGATCAGGGAACCCGAAATGTCGAGTGCGGCAATCGCCCGCGTTGCGATGCCGCCTGCCGGTGACAGATGGACGGCAAACGGCTGGTGCAGCAAGCGCGCGCCATACTCGCGCGCGAGGGGCTCCGGCAGGCGCTGCGGCCACGTCTCCGGCGCGAAACCGGGACGGTGTGCGACGATCAGGTGCGCCAGCGTAAACAGATCGTGCCAGCGGTGCCAGGTCGCCAGTTCGATGAACGCGTCGGCGCCGAGCAGCAGGCACAGCGGACGCTTGGCGCCGATTTCGCGCCGCAGTTCGACCAGCGTATCCACCGTGTAGCCGGGTCCGCTGCGCCTGACCTCGCGGTCGTCGACCGTGAAAAGCGGGTTACCGGCGGTCGCCAGCCGCACCATGTCCATACGCTGCTGCGCGGTGACCTGCGGTGCCGCGCGATGCGGCGGCGTGCCGCCGGGCATGAAGCGCACCTCAGCCATGTGTACCGATTCGGCAATCTCCTGCGCGAGCCGCAAATGACCGAAGTGGATCGGATCGAAAGTGCCGCCGAAGATGCCGATGGGAGCTGTTCCCATCAGTCAACCGCCCCGCAGGGGCGTGAAGAGCGGGGCGGCGGCTGCGCCGAACCGGACTGATACGCCGCACGCTTCACAGAACCAGGCGCCGGATATCGGATAACACGCCGCTCAAAAACGCGATGAAGCGCGCGCCCTGCGCGCCGTCGATTACGCGGTGATCGTATGACAACGACAATGGCAGCATGAGCCGCGGCGCGAATGCCTTGCCATCCCACACCGGCCTGATGACGGACCTGCCGACGCCGAGGATCGCAACTTCGGGCGCATTGATTATCGGCGTAAAGAATGAGCCGCCGAGTCCGCCCAGACTTGAAATCGAGAAGCAGCCGCCCTGCAGATCGGCGGGATTGATCTTGCCGTCGCGCATGCGGGCGCTGACGGCGCCCAGTTCACGGGCCAGTTCGATCAAGCCCTTCTTGTCGGCGTCGCGAATCACCGGCACCACGAGCCCCAGCGGCGTATCGACGGCAACGCCGATATGGAAGTACTGCTTGAGTATCAGGTTTTCGCCGTCGGTCGACAGCGAAGCGTTGAAATTCGGGTACTGTTTCAGCGCCACGACCACGGCTTTCATCAGAAAGCCGATCAACGTAATCCGGATACCCTCTTTTTTTACCTCCTCGGCCTGGGACTTGCGAAACGCCTCAAGTTCGGTGACGTCGGCTTCATCCTGTTGCGTGACGTGCGGAATGCCGATCCAGTTGCGATGCAGATTGGCGCCCGACAGTTTCTTGATGCGCGACAGCGGCTGCAGCTGTACCGCGCCAAATTTGGTGAAATCGACCTGCGCGAGCGGCGGCAGGTTGAAACCGGGTCCGCCGCCGGCGCCGCGCGGTTGCGCGAGCCGGGTTTTGACGTGGGCCTGCACGTCTTCCTGCAGAATCCGGTTCTTCGGCCCGCTGCCGGTCACCTTCGACAGGTCGACGCCGAGTTCGCGCGCAAAACGCCGCACCGACGGGCCCGCATGCGCGAGTTTCATTTTTTCTTCGTCGATCGGCGCAAGCGCCGCCGTCGGGCTTGCCGCAGCTGCCGCGGCACGCGGCGCAGCCGGTGATGCCGCCGCCGGTGCAGATACGGGAGCAGCAACCGCGGCGGTCGCTGCCGGCGCGGTCGCCGCGTCCGCCGTGACTGGCGCGGCAACACTGGCGGCTTCAAGCATCAACACCAGCGTGCCTTCGGAAACCTTGTCGCCGACCTTGACCTTGATTTCCTTGATCGTCCCGGCCTGCGGCGCCGGTACTTCCATCGTTGCCTTGTCCGACTCGAGCGCAATCAGCGGATCTTCAGCACTCACGCTGTCGCCGGGCTTGACCAGGATTTCGATGATCGGAATATCCTTGAAGTCCCCGATATCGGGAACTTTGACTTCGAGTATGTTGCTCATACGCTGGTGGGGTTGGGTTTTTAGCTCCGACATAACGCGCCGGTGGCGCATTAGTCTGCACTGAAAACCCAACCAATGGTTGATTATACGGTTGTGGGGTTGGGTTTTTCCGGGTCGATGCCGTACTGCTTGATCGCTTCGGTGACCTTCTTGCGCGGCACGATCTCCATGTCGGCGAGCGCTTTCAGCGCGGCGACCGCCACATAGTTGCGATCGACCTCGAAAAAGCCGCGCAGTTTTTCGCGCGTGTCGGAGCGTCCGAAGCCGTCGGTGCCGAGCGCATGGAAGTGGCGGGCCGGCAGCAGGCCGCGCACCTGGTCGGCAAACATCTTCATGTAATCGGTGGCCGCGATCACCGGGCCTTCGCGGTCCTTGAGGCAGCTCTCGATGTGGCTCAGGCGCGGTTCGGCCTCCGGGTGCAGCATGTTCCAGCGTTGCGCCGCGACGCCATCGCGGCGCAATTCGTTGAAACTGGTCACGCTCCAGATATCGGCCGCCACGCCGAAATCCTTTTCGAGGAGGTCGGCGCCGGCGATCACTTCACGCAGGATGACGCCGCTGCCGAGAAGCTGCACCCTGGGCGCGTTCTTCTTCGCCTTGCCTTCGCGCAGCAGATACATGCCTTTGAGGATGCCCTTTTCGACGCCATCCGGCATCGCCGGATGCTCGTAGTTCTCGTTCATTACCGTGATGTAGTAATAGACGTCCTCCTGCTCCTGGTACATGCGGCGCAGGCCGTCCTGGATGATGACCGCGAGCTCATAAGCATAGGTCGGGTCGTACGCCACGCAGTTCGGGACGGTCGCCGCGAGCAGGTGGCTGTGGCCGTCTTCGTGCTGGAGCCCTTCGCCATTGAGCGTGGTGCGGCCCGCCGTGCCGCCGAGCAGGAAGCCGCGCGCGCGCATGTCGCCCGCCGCCCACGCGAGATCGCCCACGCGCTGGAAGCCGAACATCGAGTAGAAGATGTAGAAGGGGATCATCGAGATGCCGTGCGTGCTATACGCGGTGGCCGCCGCGATCCACGACGACATCGCGCCCGGTTCGTTGATGCCCTCCTGGAGCACCTGGCCCTGCTGGCTTTCCTTGTAAAACATCAACTGGTCCGCGTCCTGCGGCGTGTAGAGCTGGCCGACGTGCGAATAGATGCCGAGCTGGCGGAACATGCCCTCCATCCCGAACGTTCTGGATTCGTCCGGCACGATAGGCACCACGTACTTGCCGATTTTCTTGTCGCGCACCAGTGTCGTGAGGATGCGCACGAATGCCATGGTGGTCGACAGTTCGCGCCCTGCGCCTGACGCCTTGAGCAGGGTTTCGAATGCCGCGAGCGGCGGAATTTCCAGCGGCGCGGCTTTGCGCCGGCGCGCCGGCAGGTAGCCGCCGAGCGCCATCCGGCGCTCGCGCATGTAATTGAGTTCGGGCGAGCCTTCTTCGAACGTTACGTACGGCACTTCCTCGAGCTTGTCGTCGGGCACCGGAACCGCAAAACGGTCGCGGAAGGTCTTGATCGAGGACGTGCCCATCTTTTTCTGCTGATGGGTGATGTTTTGCGATTCGCCGGCTTCGCCCATGCCGTAACCCTTGATGGTCTTGGCGAGTATCAGCGTCGGCTGCCCCGTGTGTTTCATCGCGGCCGCGTAGGCGGCGTAAATCTTGTGCGGATCGTGGCCGCCGCGGTTAAGCCGCCAGATGTCGTCGTCCGACATCGTCGCCACCATCTCCAGCAGTTCCGGATACTTGCCGAAGAAGTGCTTGCGCACGTACGCGCCATCCTTGGACTTGAAAGTCTGATACTCGCCGTCGACACATTCCTCCATGCGCTTCAGGAGCGCGCCTTTCGTATCGCGCACGAAAAGCGGGTCCCAGTAGCCGCCCCACACGACCTTGATCACGTTCCAGCCCGCGCCGCGGAAATCGGACTCGAGTTCCTGGATGATCTTGCCGTTGCCGCGCACGGGGCCGTCGAGCCGCTGCAGATTGCAATTGATGACGAAGATCAGGTTGTCGAGCTTTTCGCGGCCGGCCAGCGAAATCGCGCCCAGCGATTCCGGTTCGTCCATCTCGCCGTCGCCCATGAACGCCCACACCTTGCGGCCCTGCCCCGGCAGTATGTCGCGGTCCTTCATGTAGCGCATGAAGCGCGCCTGATAGATCGCCATCAGCGGGCCCAGGCCCATCGACACCGTCGGGAACTGCCAGAAGTCCGGCATCAGCCAGGGATGGGGATAAGAGGACAGGCCCTTGCCGTCCACTTCCTGGCGGAAATTGTCCATTTGTTCCGGCGTGAGCCGGCCGAGCATGAACGCGCGCGCATAAACGCCCGGCGCGGAATGGCCCTGCACGAACACCAGATCACCGAGAAATTTCTCGTCCGCTGCGCGCCAGAAATGGTTGTAGCCGACGTCATACAGCGTGGCCGCCGACGCGAAGCTCGCGATATGCCCGCCGACGTTGGTGTGCTTGTTGGCGCGCACCACCATCGCCATCGCGTTCCAGCGCACGTAGGCGCGAATGCGGTTTTCGAGCTCGTGGTTGCCGGGCGAGCGTTCCTCCTGCGCCGGCAGTATCGTGTTGCAGTACGCGGTATTGAGCGAGAACGGGAAATAGGCGCCGCTGCGCCGCGCTTTTTCCACGAGCTGCTCGAGCAGAAAGTGCGCGCGCTGCGCGCCCTCGTGCCTGAGCACGCCGTCGAGCGCTGCGAGCCACTCCTGGGTTTCCTGCGGGTCGGTGTCAGGAATGTCCTGCATGTCCATGCCATCACCTTTGTGGGGTTAGCCACGTCCGGTTAACGGGACGCGTCTTGATCGATGTCCGCTGCTTGTGGCGGCGGCTGTCGTCACGAATTATAGCATCCGCGCGGCACGGATCACGGCGTGCAGGCAAGCCTGGCTGTGCCGGTAGCGCGCTACCGTTTCGGCGTGCGTCCCATCAGGTAGAACTCGTCGTTGGGCCGCATATGGATAAGATTCGCCATGCGGTTGGACAGCGCGAACAAGGCGGCGATTGCGCCGATATCCCAGATGTCCTCGGCGCTGAAACCGTGTGCGTTTAACGGTGCAAAATCGGCGTCGCTTACGGCGTGGGAATGCAGTGCGACCTTCAGCGCAAAATCGAGCATGGCCATTTCCCGCGGCGTCAGGTCGGCCTTGCGGTAATTGACCGCGACCTGGTCGGCGATCAGCGGATTCTTGGCATAAACGCGCAATATCGCGCCGTGCGCGATCACGCAGTAATGGCACTGGTTGGCGGCGCTGGTCGCAACGATGATCATTTCCCGCTCGGCCTTGCTGAGCCCGCCGTCCTTCAGCAGCAGCGCGTCGTGATAATCGAAAAACGCGCGGAACTCCGCCGGCCGGTGCGCAAGCGTAATGAACACATTGGGGATGAAGCCGGCTTTCTCCTGCACTTTCTCGATGCGTTCGCGCATGTCCTGCGGCAGGTCGGCGAGTTGCGGCACCGGGTAGCGGCTGATCGATGGCGCGCTCATGTCAGCGGCCCGCGAACTTCGCCGCGCGTTTTTCGAGGAAAGCGGTCATGCCTTCCTCGCGGTCGGCGGTGCCGAATGCAAGTGCGAAAAGACTCGTTTCCAGAACGCAGCCGCTGGCGAGATCGACATCGAGACCGCGCAGCACGGCCTGCTTGGCTACGCGCACCGCTACCGGCGCTTTTGCCGCAATCAGCCGCGCCGTTTCCAGCCCGCGTTCCATCAACCGCCCGCCCGGAACGACCTCGTTGACGAGGCCGTTGCGCAGCGCTTCATCGGCCTTGATCTGACGGCCGGTCGTGACGAGTTCCAGCGCGCGCGCCCGCCCGATAAGCCGCGCGAGACGCTGCGTGCCGCCGAATCCCGGCGGGATGCCGAGATTCACCTCGGGCTGGCCGAAGGATGCGCGCTCGGCGGCAATGATCCAGTCGCAACTCATCGCCAGCTCGCAACCGCCGCCGAGCGCGTAACCGTTGACGAGCGCGATCGCTGGTATGGGCAGCGCTTCGAGCGCGTGCATCAGGCGCTGGCCTTGCTCTGAAAACGCCTGCGCTTCGAGCGCGGTCATCGGCCGCATCGCGGCGATGTCGGCGCCCGCGACGAACGCCTTGTCGCCCGCGCCAGTGACGAGCAGCACGCGCGCCGCGGCATCCCCGGCGACGCGCGCGATGGCGTTCGCCAGTTCGGCGAGCGTTGCCGCGTTGAGCGCATTGAGCGCCTGCGGACGGTTGACCGTCAGCACGTAAATGCCGGCTTCGGCGTGTTCGAGAATGATGTTGTGATAAGTCATTAAAGGCTCCGTAAATGGTGAGCGGTATTCGGTAACGGGTAATGGGCAAATGCAGCAAGACCTACGTTTCCAACCCATCACCCATCACCCGTGTAGGGCGTACTCACTTCGCCGCCATGCGAATAGCGCCGTCCAGACGGATAACTTCGGCGTTGAGCATGGGATTCTGGATGATGAACGCTGCGAGCCGCGCGTATTCTTCAGGCTGGCCCAGCCGCGATGGAAACGGCACCTGCGCGCCGAGCGAAGCGCGGATTTCCTCGCTCATGCCCTGCAGCATGGGGGTGTCGAATATGCCTGGCGCGATCGTCATCACACGTATACCCAGCTTCGCGAGTTCGCGCGCGATCGGCAGCGCCATCGCGATGATGCCGCCTTTCGAGGCGCTGTAGGCGGCCTGGCCGAGTTGTCCTTCGTACGCCGCAATCGACGCGGTATTGATGATCACGCCGCGCTCGCCGTCGCCATTCGGCGTGTTTCCGGCCATGGCCCCGGCAGCAAGGCGTAGCGTATTAAAACTGCCGATAAGGTTGATATTGATCACGCGGCAGAACGACTCGAGCCGGTGCGGGCCGTTCCTGCCGACTACGCGCTCGCCGGGAGCAACGCCGGCGCAATTGACCAGCCCGTGCAGGCCGCCAAAATCTCTGACCGCCGTATCTACCGCGAGTTGCACCTCGGCTTCGCTGGTCACGTCGGCGACCACGAATTTCGCGCTGTCGCCGAGACTCGCAGCGAATTTTTCGCCGGCGTCGCGATGCAGATCGGCGAGCACCACCTTGCCGCCTGCGGCGACGAGATTTTTCGCGGTTGCCGCACCGAGGCCGGATACGCCGCCGGGAATCAGGAATACGCTGTCTTTGATTTGCATGGTCAGTCGTACTTGCGCGCGTCGTCGATCACTTTGCCGTCGTTCGGCAGCGCGCCGGCCGGTTTGAATGCGACCTCGCCGCGCAGATTGCAGACTTCGCGTATCGTCGCCGCGATTTTCTGCGCGAGCGCGTCGCTGCCTGCGCCCTCGACTTCGCAATTGAGCGTCATGCGGTCGGCCTTCTTTTCGTCATGTTCGATGACGAGCCGGTACTTGCGGATTTCGGCATGCCGCATGGCGATGTCCGCCATTTGCGATGGCTTGACGAACATGCCTTTCACTTTGGCCGTCTGGTCGGCGCGACCCAGCCAGCCCTTGATGCGCAGGTTGGTGCGTCCGCACGGGCTTGCGCCCGCCAGTTCCGCCGACAAGTCGCCCGTCGCGAAGCGAATCAGCGGATATTCGGGCGTCAGCGTCGTCACCACGACTTCGCCCACTTCGCCCGCCGCGACCGGCTCGCCGGTGCCGGGGCGCACGAGTTCGAGCAGCACGCCTTCATCGGCTATCATGCCTTCCTGCGCCGGGGATTCGTAGGCGATGAGCCCGAGATCCGCGCTCGCGTAGCATTGCAGCGTAATGACGCCGCGCTCGTTAAGCCAGCCGCGCAGACTTGCCGGCAGCGCCTCGGCCGACACCAGCGCTTTTCTCACGCTCGACAGGTCGGCTGCAAGTTCGTCGCCTTTTTCGAGGATGATGCGCAAAAACGACGGCGTGCCGATATAGCACCGCGGTCTGAGGCTTGCTATCGCGGCGACCTGCATTTCGGTCTGCCCGGTGCCGCCGGGGAATACCGCGCAGCCGATCGCGTGCGCACCCATGTCGGCCATGAAGCCGGCCGGCGTGAAGTGGTATGAAAAAGTATTGTGCACAAGCTCGCCCGCGCGGAATCCGGCGGCGAACATCGCGCGCGCGAGCCGCCAGTAATCCGCGCGCTTGCCCTCGGGATCGAACATCGGTCCCGGCGACATGAACACGCGGCCGAGTTGCGCCTGCGGCACGGCGGTCATGCCGGCGAATGGCAGGTTTGCTTTTTGCAGATCGACGAGATCGGATTTGCGCGTCAGCGGCAATTTCGCGAGCGCGGCGCGGTCCGTGACAGCGGCTGCGTCGACGCCGGCGAGAGCGCGCGCGAAATAGGGCGCGCACTGTTGCGCGCGGGCAATCTGCGCGCGGATGACGGCAAATTGCTCCGCTTCACGCTGCTCAGGGTCGCGGGTTTCGAGTTGGTCGTAAAATTCCATGCGCAAGGTGAAGAAGTGTAGGAGTGATGGAGTGAACACACCCCGTCCCCCTCCCGGATGAGGGGAAGGGATTGAGGGCGGCTACTTTTTCACTTTTTCACTCATTCACTCCTTCACTCCTTCACTGCTGTTCAAGCCAGCCATCGCTTGCGCCGGCGATAGTGCTTCGCGTCGCGGTAATTCTTGCGCGCGCCGGCGCTCAAGCCGAGGTAGAACTCTTTCACGTCTTCGTTGGACGACAATTCCGCGGCCGTGCCGTCCATCACTACGCGACCTGTTTCGAGTATGTAGCCATAGTCGGCGTAGCGCAGCGCGACGTTGGTGTTCTGCTCCGCAAGCAGGAAACTCACGCCTTCTTTGCGGTTCAGGTCACGCACGATTTCGAAAATTTCCTCGACAATCTGGGGCGCGAGCCCCATCGACGGCTCATCGAGCAGGATCATCGACGGCCGCGCCATCAGCGCGCGCCCGACGGCCGTCATCTGCTGTTCGCCGCCTGACGTATAGCCCGACTGGCTGGCGCGCCTGTCCTTCAGGCGCGGAAAATAGGCGTAGACCTTCTCAAGATCCGCGCTGATATCGCCGCGGGCGCCGCGCGTGAACGCACCGGTCAAAAGATTTTCCTCGACCGTGAGGTGGGCGAAGCAGTGCCGGCCTTCCATCACCTGCACCACGCCGCGCTTGACGAGCGCGGACGGGCTCAGTTTATCGACGCGCTGCCCGCGAAATTCGATCGAACCCTTGGTCACGTCGCCGCGCTCGGCTCTGAGCAGATTTGAAATCGATTTCAGCGTCGTCGATTTGCCGGCGCCGTTGGCGCCCAGCAAGGCGACGATCCGGCCCGCGTGCACTTCGAGCGACACGCCCTTCAATACGAGGATCACGTGATCGTAGATGACCTCGATATTGTTGACCGCGAGCAGGGCGCGCGCGGGGGCAGTCTGGGCAACGGCGGACATGGAAAAAAGAGGTGATGGGTGATGGGTGATGATGAGTAATGGGTGACGTGCGAAGACGTAAAGGTGGAACGGAAAATCAAGGGCGAAGAATCAGTGCCTCGTCACCCTTGACTCATCACTCATTACCCATCACCCATTACCCATCACCCATTACGGCAACCCTCAGGTCACCTTCGAGCAGTCGCGCGGTGTGATGTTCTTCTCTTTCGCGTATTTCTTCGCGGCGTCCTCGACCATCGGGCGCAGGAGCTTGTTGTTGCCCTCGATCCAGTCCGACACATACACCCACTTGGAGCCGTCCCACTGGTGGATGCGCGCCATGCGCGCGCCTTCATGATCGCTGCACGAGAGCTTCAATGGCTGCATCAGGCCGCCGAACCCCAGTTGCCGCAACCGCGCCTGATCTATGTTCAGGTTCTCGATGCCCCAGCGCACCTGCTCGCCGGTGAGCGGCTTCTTGCCGTACTTGGCCTGTGCGGTGCGGATCGCTTCGATCGTGACCATGGCGTTAATCATGCCGCGGTTATAGAGGACAGCGCCAATGTCTTCTTTCTTGCCCGCGCCCTTGTTGCGGTCGTAAACGTTCTTGATGATGTCGGCATGCACCGCCGTCTGGCCGGACGAGTGCTGCAGCGCCGCCGCGTTGTAACCGGTCGCGCCGCCTTCGGCCGGCAGCACGTCGGGTTCGGCGCCCGACCACCAGACGCCGTACATTTGTTCGCGCGGATAATTGACCGCGACCGCTTCCTTGATCGCGGTCGAGTTCATCACGCCCCAGCCCCACAGCAGAACATAGTCGGGACGATCCTGGCGTATCTGCAGCCAGGCCGCTTTCTGCTCGATGCCGGGGTGCGTAATCGGAATCGACTTGAAGTCGAAGGCGTGGCGCTTGGCCAGTTCGGTCAGCAGCGGTATCGGTTCCTTGCCGTAGGGCGAGTCGTGATAGACCAGCGTGACTTTCTTGCCTTTGAGCTTCTCGTAGCCGCCGAGCTTGTTGGCGATCTGGTGCATGATCACGTCGGCCGCAGTCCAGTAGGTGCCCAGCAGCGGGAAATTCCATGTGAACACGCTGCCGTCCGCCGATTCCGAGCGCCCATAGCCCATGGTGATGATGGGAATCTTGTCGCCGGGCGCCTTCTCGGTCAGCGCGAACGTGATGCCGGTCGACAGCGGATTGAACGCGGCGGCGCCGGTCGGACCCTTGCCCTTCAGGCGCTCGTAACACTCGACGCCGCGGTCGGTCGCATAGCCGGTTTCGCATTCTTCGTAAACGACTTTGACGCCGTTGATGCCTTTGTCGCGTTCGTTGACGAGGTTAAGATAATCGACGAACCCGTTTGCCCACGGTATGCCATTCGGCGCATAGGCGCCGCTGCGATAAACGAGGACCGGGATGAACTGTTCGTTGGCCTGCGCGAATACCGGCGCGGCAGCGGCCAGCGTCGAGGCCGCGAGCACCAGCAACGCTGCGCGTTTCCAAGCAATCAAGCTACCCATGTTGACGACCTCCTTTGGTTAACCACTGTTCCGGCTGCTCCGGTATGCCCTGAGTTTCCACCATTGCAGGCGGCCCCGCCGGTAGCGTATACCGGATACCTGGACGGCAAAGTGTATTGACTGCCTCCCATCCACGCAAGCCCCTTGCCCACCTGGTTATTGTCCCCGCCTAATGCGGAAATGGCCATAGCCGCAGCTTTTCCTTGCCGATACGCCACAACCGGGCCAGGCCCAGCGGTTCGACGATCAGAAAAAAGACGATCAAGGCCCCGAATATCATCGATTCGAGGTGCGATAGCAGCGCGGTGGACATATGGATGCCGAGCCAGGTCGGCAACTGGTTCAAAAACAGCGGCAGGATGGTAATAAAAGCAGCGCCGAGAAAACTGCCGAGAATCGAGCCCAGGCCCCCGATGATGACCATGAAGAGCAGGCTGAAAGAACGGTTGACGTCGAACGCCAATGGCTCCCACGAGCCCAGATGCACGAACGCCCACAATGCGCCCGCGACGCCGATGAAGAATGAACTCACCGCGAATGCCGACAGCTTCGCATACAACGGCCGGATGCCGATGATCTCGGCGGCCACGTCCATGTCACGGATCGCCATCCACGCGCGTCCCATGCGGCCGCGCACGAGGTTGCGCGCGAGCAGCGCGAAGGCCACCGCGAAACCGAGGCACAGCAAGTACTTTCTTGCGGGGGTATCGAACGTGAAGTCGAAGAACGTGATGGGCGGCGAGTTGAGTGAACCCGACGGCGTGTAGTTGGTGAACCACGCTATGCGGCTGAACACCCAGTCGAGAAAAAACTGCGCCGCCAGCGTGGCAACCGCCAGATAAAAGCCCTTGATGCGCAGGCTCGGGATGCCGAACAGGATGCCCACGAGCGTGGTTATGCCCCCCGCGAGCAGGAATGCGACGAGCGGATTGAGTCCGGGTATGCGCAGCGCAAGGTTGTAGGCGGCATACGCGCCGACCGCCATGAAACCGCCGGTGCCGAGCGAAATCTGCCCGCAGTAGCCGACCAGCAGATTCAACCCCAGCGCCGCGAGCGACAGGATCAGAAAGGGAATGAGAATCGCGCTGAACAGATACGGCGAGGCGAGCAGGGGCACCCCGACGAACGCGAACGCCACCACACCCCATACGAAATAGCGGTCCTGGCGGATCGGAAATACCACCTGGTCCGCGCGATAGCTCGTTTTGAATTCGCCGACTTCGCGGTAGAACATGCTTAGACTCGTGAAGGGTGGATGAGTGAAGGAGTGAAGGAGTGAAAATCTTCGCCCGCAGGCGCACCCTCTTCCCTGGCAAGCGGGGGGGCCGGGGCGGGGGTGTTCACGCATTCACTCATCTTTAGACCCGATCAATGATTTTTTCGCCGAACAGCCCTTCCGGCCTCACCAGCAGGAACATCAGGGCGAGCGTGTAGGCGAACCAGTTCTCGAGGCCGCCGCCGATAATCGGCCCCAGATAGACTTCCGACATTTTTTCGCCGACGCCGATAATGAGTCCGCCGATGATCGCGCCGGGCACGGACGTGAATCCGCCGAGGATCACGACGGGCAGCGCTTTGAGTGCGATCAGCGACAGCGAAAACTGCACGCCGAGACGCGAACCCCAGATGATGCCGGCGACCAGCGCCACCAGACCGGCGATCGTCCAGACGATCAGCCAGATCTGATTGAGCGGAATGCCGATCGACTGCGCGGCCTGGTGATCGTCGGCAACCGCGCGCAGCGCGCGGCCGATGCGCGTTTTCTGGAAAAAAAGCGCCAGCGCAACGACCAGCGCGCCGGAAACGACCGTCGCGAACAAGTCCTCGCTGTTGACGAGTATGCCGCCTTTGAACATCTGGTCGAGGATGATGATCGGTTGCTTGGGAATGCCCAGATCGAGATTGTAGATTTCGCTGCCCCACAAAATCTGGCCGAAACCCTCGATGAAAAATGTAATGCCGAGAGTGGCCATGAACAGCGTGATGCCGGGCTGGTTCACCAGCGGGCGCAGCACCAGGCGCTCGATCGCGTAGGCGAGCATCAGCATGACGACGCAGGTCGCCAGGAGCGCCAGCGGCAGCGGCATTTTCTCCATCAGCCGCACCAGCGTCAGCGCGGCGAACAGCACCATTGCGCCCTGTGCGAAATTGAACACGCCGGAGGCCTTGAAGATCAGCACCAGGCCCAGCGCGACGAGCGAATACAGCACGCCCGCCATCAGGCCGCCGATCAACACTTCCAGAAAAAATCCCATAGCGGCGCTCAGCGCTCCGCGCCGCCGTGAAGGGTGAAGGGTGAAGGGTGAGCCCCCTCCCCAACCCTCCCCCGGTGACGGGGGAGGGAGCTTGGCTTCGCGCTTCTTCTCCTCACGCCTCTCTCCTCACGCCTCTCTCCTCACGCACTTTCAATGCTGGACGCCAAGGTAGGCGTCGATCACAGCCTGGTTGTTCCTGACTTCATCCGGCGTGCCGTCGCCGATTTTGCGCCCGTAGTCGAGCACGACGACGCGGTCGGACAAGTCCATCACCACGCCCATGTCGTGCTCGATCAGCACGATGGTGGTGCCGAACTCGTCGTTGACGTCGAGGATGAAACGGCACATGTCCTCTTTCTCCTCGACGTTCATGCCGGCCATCGGCTCGTCCAGCAGCAGCATGTCCGGCTCGGCGGCGAGCGCGCGCGCGAGTTCGACGCGCTTCTGCATCCCGTACGGCAGCCGCCCGACCGGCGTTTTGCGGATCGCCTCGATCTGCAGAAAGTCGATGATTTTCTCGACCGCCCTGCGATGCTTGATTTCCTCCCGCAACGCGGGGCCGTACCAGATGGCCTGCGCGAGAAACCCGGCGTGCATTTTCAGGTTGCGCCCGGTCATGATGTTGTCGAGCACGGTCATGCCCTTGAAGAGGGCAATGTTCTGAAACGTGCGCGCGATGCCCTGCTTCGCCGCCTCGTGCGGCCGCATCTGGGTGCGCGTGACACCCTTGAACGTAATGCTGCCCTGCTGCGGATGGTAGACGCCGTTGATCACGTTCAACATCGAGCTTTTGCCCGCGCCGTTGGGGCCGATAATGGCGCGGATCTCGTGGTTGCGCACGTCGAAGCTCACCTCCGACAACGCCTTCACGCCGCCGAAAGCGAGCGAGATGTTGTCGATCGTCAGAACGACGTCCCCGGCGGCTCGCGGCTGAGTCATGCGCGGAGCGTCCTAACCGGCCTGCTTCAATTCGTCGGCGGCAAACGCGCGCGCCGCGCGAATCTGCACATCGGCGCGCACCGTGCCGCTGCGGCCGTCCTCGAACTTGACCTGCGTTTCGACGTGGCACGCGGATTGGTCCGAGTACAAGGCATCGATCAGCACCGAGTACTTGTCGGCAATGAAGCCGCGCCGCACCTTGCGCGTGCGCGTCAACTCGTCGTCGTCGGGATCCAGCTCCTTGTGCAAGATCAGGAAGCGGTGAATCTGCGAGTCGGCGAGCGCGCCCTCCCGCGCGAGTTCGGCATTCACCTGCGCGACGCATTCGCCGATGAGCTCCAGCACGGCGGGTTTGCCCGCGAGATCGGTATACCCCGAGTAGGGAATGGCGCGCCGCTCGGCCCAGTTGCCGACCGAACCCATGTCGATGTTGATGAACGCGCAGACGCGGTCGCGCGCGTTGCCGAAGGCGACCGCCTCCTTGATATGCGGAAAAAACTTCAGCTTGTTCTCGATGTAATTCGGCGCGAACATTCCCCCGCCGTTGAGTTTGCCGACGTCCTTGGCGCGGTCGATGATTCGGAGTTGCCCGCCGGGGTCGAAATAGCCGGCGTCGCCGGTGCGAAAATAGCCATTCGCATCGATCGACTCGGCGGTCGCGTCAGGCCGCTTGTAATATTCCTTCAGGAGCATCGGGCCGCGCACCAGCACCTCGCCGCTCGCGGCGATGCTGACCTCCACGCCCGGCGCCGGCGTGCCGACCGAATCGAAACTGACGGCGCCATCGGGCTGCAGGCAAACGTAGGCGCAGGTTTCGGTGGAGCCGTAGAGCTGCTTCAGGTTCACGCCGATCGAGCGGTAAAACCGGAACAGATCCGGGCCGATCGCGGCGCCCGCGGTATAGGCCACGCGGATGCGGCTCATGCCCAGCACGTTAAGCAGCGGCCCGTAGATCACGAGGCGGCCGAGCGCGTAGAGCAGCCGGTCGCCCGCGGCGACCGGCTTGCCGGCGAGGATTTCAGCGCCGCAGCGCCGCGCGACGCCCGTAAAAAAATGGAACAGCGCCCGCTTGATCGCGCTCGCGTCTTCCATGCGGATCATGACGGTGGTCAGCAGGTTTTCGAACACGCGCGGCGGCGCGAAATAGTAGGTCGGACCGATTTCGCGCAGGTCGGTCATCACGGTTTCGCCCGACTCCGGACAGTTGATGGTGAAACCGGTGACCAGCCACTGCGCGTACGAAAACAAATGGTCGCCGACCCACGCCATGGGCAGATAGGACAGTATGCTGTCCGCGGGGCCGAGGCGGTCGAACCCGGCGCCGCCCCGCGCGGCAACGATGAACGCATTGTGCGTCTGGCATACGCCCTTCGGTTTGCCGGTCGTGCCCGAGGTATACAACATGATGCCGGTGTCGGCGGCTTTGCCCTGCGCGACCTCACCCATATAAAACCCGGGATGCGCGGCGTCGAACGCGCGCCCGCGTTCGGCGAGCGCCGCGTAACTTTGCAGTTGCGGCTGATGGTAGTGGCGCATGCCGCGCGGGTCGTCGTAGATGATGTGCTTCAGGCGCGGGCAGCGCGGCAGGATTTCCAGCAGCTTGTCGACCTGCTCCTGGTCTTCGACGATCGCGAACTCGGCTTCCGCGTCGTCGAAAACGTAGATCATTTCGGCCGCCACCGCATCCTGATACAGCGGCACCGGCACACCGCCCAGCGCCTGCGCGGCCGCCATCGCCCAATACAGGCGCGGCCGGTTGTCGCCGATGATCGCGAGCGTATCGCCGCGCCTGAAGCCCAGCGCCGCCAGCCCGCACGCGAGCGTCCTGACCTCGGCCGCCACTTCGCCCCACGTCCACGTCTGCCAGATGCCGAGGTCCTTCTCGCGCGTGGCCGGCCGCTCGCGCAGCCGCTCGGCGTTGGCGAGCAAGAGGCGCGGGAACGTATCGGGCGCGGCTTGATGGTCCGGCATCGCCGGTCTCCTCCAGCAGTAGGGGCTGTGCAGTTTTCGTTACTGGCAGTCTGGCGCGAACGGGCTTACAAAATCCTTACGTGTCGCGTTGCCGCAGGGTACTACATATTGCGCCGGTACTGCCCCCCGACCTCGAACAAGGCGTTGGTGATCTGGCCGAGCGAACACACGCGCACCGCGTTCATCAACTCGGCAAAGACATTGCCGTTCGCCATCGCGACCTCCTGCAGGCGCTTGAGCGCCGCCGGCGCAGCGTCCGCATGGCGGCCCTGGAAATCGCGCAGCCGCCGCAACTGGCTTTGTTTTTCTTCCTCGGACGAGCGCGCGAGCGGGATCGTATTGCCCGCTTCGACCGGCTGCGGATTGCGGAAGGTGTTGA
>JAYWDM010000583.1:0-3303 GCA_043779885.1 Betaproteobacteria bacterium
TCGAGCGCCGCCTTGCGCAGAATGGCAAAACCCAGACCGGGAACGCTTTCCAGGCATTTGCCCGAAGCCGCGGCGAGCCCGTCGAAACGGATATTGCGCGCGTCGATGTCGAGCGCGCCGAACGAACTCATCGCGTCGATGAAAAGCCCGCGTTGATGCCGGGCCACGACCGCCGCGATCTCCGCGAGCGGATTCAGTATGCCGGTGCTGGTCTCGCAATGCACGATGGAGACGTGAGTAAGCGAAGGATCGGCCGCCAGCGCCGCGTCGACCATGCCGGGGGTGGTGGGCTGATCTTCCGCGGTCTGCAGTATTTTGTGCTGGCGGCCGATGATTTCGCAGATTCTCGCAATGCGCTTGCCGTATTCGCCGTTGATGCAGACCAGCGCGTGGCCGTTTCGCGGGATCAGCGTGCCGAGCGCGGCTTCGACCGCAAAGGTGCCGCTGCCCTGCATCAGCACGCACGCATGATCGTCACCGCCGTGCACGATATCGTTCAGTTGCGCGATCAGGTTCGCCGTCATGTCGATGAACGCGATGTCGCGCGAGCCGTAGTCGCG
Source organism: Betaproteobacteria bacterium (assembly GCA_043779885.1). Lineage (GTDB taxonomy): Bacteria > Pseudomonadota > Gammaproteobacteria > Burkholderiales > SG8-41 > PALSA-1004. The sequence continues at coordinate 561 of JAYWDM010000583.1, forward strand.
CAGTTGTGCCCGCTTGGTTTGCAGCGTCGTGGTCAGCGGGCCGGGAGTGAGCAGAATCGGGTCTGCGGGTTTTGCGGTCATGGTCGCGGTTCCTTGGGTTAATTCTGTGCCGCCGGCTTGCGCCAGGCCTGGGTTTTGACGTCCAGAAAGCGGTTGAGCAGATAATAAATGAAGCACGCGGTCGACGACGTTATAACTATCAGAGTCGCCATCGCCGTCGCGGGGCCGATTTCGCCGGCTTCGTCGAGATTCAGAATCGCGATCGCGGCGAGCATGGTGTCGGGCGAGTAGAGGAACACCACCGCCGAGATCGTCGTCATCGCATTGACGAAAAAGTAGCGGCTGATGTCGAGTATCGCCGGCAGGCACACCGGCACGGTCACGACAAAAAACGTTTTGAAGAAAGGCACTTTCAACGACGCCGAGACCGCTTCGAACTCGCTGTCGATCTGCTTTAACGCAGTGAGGGCAGTCAGGTGGCTGGACGAATAATAGTGGACGACGGTCGAAATCACGAGTATGGCCATCGTGTGATAAATGCCGCTGAGCGGATTCGCGGGGTGGTTGAAGAAGAAAATGAACCCGAGGCCCAGCACGAGGCCGGGCACGCCCATCGGCAGCACGGCGAACATGCGCAGCAGCGGCCGCAGCCAGTCGAGGCCGCGCGTTTTTTCGAGCAGGTAGGCGCAGACGAACACGAATGCGGTGCCGCCGGTGGCGCACCACAGCGCCAACCTGATGCTGTTCACGTAGGCGTCGAAAATGCCGGCGTCGACGAGTCCCATCCGGTAGTGATGCAGGCTGAAACTCAGGTCGTAAGGCCACAACTTGACGAACGACGCCCACACCGCCATGCCGAGCACCGCGAGCATTAGCGCGGCCGTGAGCCAGCAGAACGCCGCCATCGCAAGGTCGAAGCCCGGCGCGCGCTTCGGCGAATAGGGCACGGAGCGCGCCGTCAGTTGCGCCATCTGCCGGCGCTGCACCAGCATGTCCACGACGTAAGTGATGAATACCGGCACCAGCAGCATGATGCTGACCACCGCGCCCTTGGCGAAATCCTGCTGGCCGATGACCAGCTTGAAAATATCCGTCGCCAGCACGTTGAAATTGCCGCCGATCACCTTCGGCACGCCAAAATCCGAGATGGCGTAAGTAAACACCACCATCGCGGCGCTGATCAGGCCGTATTTCGCCGCCGGCAGCGTGATGGTGAAGAACTTGCGCAGCGTGCGCGTACCCATCGACTCGGCCGCTTCGTAGAGCCGCGCGTCCGTGAGCGACAAAGCGGTAACGAGGATCATCAGCGCGTGCGGGAACGTCGCATAGACGAGGGAGAGCACGATGCCGAACGCGCCGTAAATCTGGCTTTCGCCCATCCACGACTTGAGCGCGCCCTGATTGCCGAACCAGTAGATGAACGAAATCGCCGACAGCAGCGACGGCGCCAGCAGCGGGATCAGCGCGATGTTGCGCAACAATGTCCTGAACCGCATGCAACTGCGCGTCAAGGCATACGCGAACGTGAATGCGGCAGGCACCGTGATCAGCATGACCAGACCCGAAACCCATACGCTGTTCCAGATCGACTGCGACAGCGCGGGCGTCTGGAAATAGGTGATGAAGTGGGTGAGGCCGACGAAGTTGCCGTCGGCGTCCTCGACGCTTTTGGCCGTGATCATGAAAATCGGCGCAAACAGCGCAATGCCGAGGATAGCGCCCATCGCGAGCAGCACTGCGTGCCCGATGCGTTCGGTCCAATGCACGCGCTGGTGAATCACGCGCGGCGGGGCGGCGGAGGGCGTGAGCACCGCGCTCATTTAGCGCGCAAAAATCCGGATGCTCGCGCCGGGCAGGCTCACGCGCACCGGCAGGCCGCGTTCGATGCGGAATGCCGCCATGTCGCGCGGAGAAAAATCGGCGGTGACGAGTTGCGATTCAAGGCCGTCGACGCGTATGCCGAGCCGGCACACCGCGCCGAGAAATTCGATGTTTTCGATGCGGCCGGCGAATGAGCCGGGAACGTTGTCGCCGGCGCCGCTCACCACCACGTCCTCGGGGCGCAGAAAAACCGCGACCGGCGTTCCGCTTTTGAACCTGACGGATGCGCCGTTCGCCTGCAGCCGCAGTGCGCCGATTTCAAGTTCGGCGCCTTCGCGCACGACGGCCGGCAGCAGGTTGGTCTTGCCGACGAAATCGGCGACGAACGGGGAGGCCGGTTCGCGATAAATTTCCAGCGGCGTGCCGACCTGATCGATGGCGCCCTCGTTCATGACGACCACGCGGTCGGCGATCGACAGCGCCTCTTCCTGGTCGTGGGTGACGAGTATGGTGGTCACGCCGAGGCGCTGTTGCAGCTGGCGGATTTCGCCGCGGAGCCGCACGCGCACCTGCGCATCGAGCGCGGACAGCGGTTCGTCGAGCAGCAGGAGTCCGGGCGACGTCGCCAGCGCGCGCGCAAGCGCCACGCGCTGCTGCTGGCCGCCCGACAACTGGCCCGGATATTTCGTGCCGCTGTCGGCGAGTCCGATCAAGGTGAGCAATTCGGCGACGCGCGCGCGGACGGCTGCCGCGGGCAGCCGGCGATTGACGAGGCCGTACGCGACGTTGTCGTAAGTCGTGAGGTTGGGAAATAGCGCGTACGACTGAAACACGATGCCGTAGTCGCGCATCATCGGCGGCAGCCGCGAAATATCCCTGCCGTTCTGCACGATAACGCCGCTCGTCTGCACTTCGAGCCCGG
>JAYWDM010000584.1:0-9374 GCA_043779885.1 Betaproteobacteria bacterium
TTTTGTGGTTGAGAACCCAGCGCAAAAATACAAAAACTACAATCAGCCGCAGATAAACGCGGATACACGCAGATGAAGATCCATTGCCTCGCTCTAGCCGACGTCAACTACTTTGAATTTATCTGCGTTTATCTGCGGCTCCAAAATTCTTTTTGAGACCGCCTCTGAACAAACAAGTCAAACCAGCGCGCGCTATCGCTTATCCCGGCGGCCTGGCCGCGAGCGCTTTGACGTAATTGCGGAATGCCGGGCTCAGCAGATCGATCTTGCCGTAACCGCCGGCAACCACCGCTCCGCTGCGGTCGATCACGATCGTCCACGGCGCCACGCGCACGCCGACGGCGCGTGCCACACTCATGTCAGGATCGAGCGGCGTAGGCAGCGTGTACTTGTGCTCGGTAACGAATGGTTTTACCGCCTTCCCGCCATCGCCATCGATAGAAATCGCCAGCACGGCGACGCCGTTCTTCTTGTAATCATCATGTGCCCTCTGCACGGAGGGCATCTCACCGACGCAGATGTCTCACCAGGTCGCCCAAAAACGGGCGATCACCACCTGGCCGCGGAATTCGTCCGCGCGGACGGTGCCGCCGGCCGGCGTCGACAGGTTGAACGCCGGGAGGCGGACCGGCTTGGCAAGAGCGGTGAGACCCGCCGGGGGTGCGGGAAGTTCGGCGGCCGTCGCGGACAACACAACCATCGCGAGCGCCGTCGCCACCAACACGCGTGCTTTGAATCCGAATGTGATCATGCTTCCTCCAGAAATTGACGGGCTACGGCAACATAGCAGAGTGACTGGCTACCGACAAGCGAATCCGCGCTACCGCAAGCCAACAAGCCGGCGGTCGACTTTATTCCGCACCGCGACGCGCACGGCGCCGGACTCTCGTGGAGATCGACGGCTGATTACGGCATCGCCGATACGCCCGACGCAATCCGCCACGACGGGTGGTCCATTGCTAAAGCGTGCCGAACGTCGTCGGCGTGTCCGCCGCACCCGCGGTGAACGCGCGCGGCGCGATCCCCAATGCGCGGCGGAACATGGTTGAAAAAGCGCTGGGACTTTCATAGCCAAGATCAAGCGCGACGGTGGTGACCGGCGCGCCCTCGGCGAGGCGGCGGATGGATTCGAGCAGCCGCGCCTGCTGCTTCCAGCGCGCAAACGTGATTCCCGTTTCGCGCAGGAAGCGCCGGTACAGCGTACGCGTGCTGGTTTGCAGGTCGTGCGCATCGAGTCCGCAGGGCCGCCGCGCGGACAGGTCGGCGAGGATGCGTTCGCACAGCAGCGTGAGGTCCGCGCTCTCCGGCAGCGGCAAATCCAGCGCGCACGGCGGCAGGCGCCGCACTTCAGCCATGAGCAAACGCATCAGCAGGCCGTCGTCACCGTCCTCGTCGTAGGCCGCGTGCAGCGCTACGGCGCGCACGATCAGTTCCTTCAGGAGCGGCGTGACGTTGAGCACCGCGCACGATGACGGCATGCCCGCGCCGGCAGCTTCGTTCACGTAGAGGCTGCGCATCTGCACCAGTCCGTACATCTGGACCTCGTGCACGGTGCGCGCGGGCACCCACAGCGCGCGAGTAGGCGGGACGATCCAGACGCGACGGGCCGTGCGCACGCGCATCGTTCCCGCAACGGCGAAAATGAACTGGGCGCGCGCGTGCCAGTGCGGCTTGATGCGATGGCCGTGGTCGTACGCCGTGCGTCGCGTGACGACGGCGCGCGCGAGGTCGCCCTCAACCGGGCTTTCCGGCGCGGTGGTGAAGTCGAAGTGGCCTGACGATGCGAGCGGCGTGTCCATTTTGCGAGGGTTGAGCGTAAAACGTCGATAGACAGACTATTCTAACTCAAGCACACTCTGCCGCCATGAACACTATCGCCCAAGCTACCCCCCACCCTGACGTGTTTCCCCGCCCGGTGAGTCTGCTGCTGAACGTTGCCCACGGCATCGACCACATGTTTCTTTTGATCTTCGCCACGGCCGTCGCCACGATTGCCGCCGAGTTCGGCTACGCAAACTGGACCGACCTCATGCCGTACAGCGTCGGCGCGTTCGCGCTGTTCGGCCTGGGCGCGCTGCCCGCCGGCCGCCTCGGCGATTTGTGGGGCCGCCGCATAATGATGATCATTTTCTTTTTCGGGATGGGTGCCGCGGCGCTGCTGGTGGCGCTGACGCAAAATGCCTGGCAGCTCGCGGCGGCGTTGACGCTGCTCGGCGCATTCGCGGCGATCTACCATCCGGTCGGCATTCCGATGCTCGTGCAGCACGTTTCCAATCCCGGCGCCGTCATCGGCATCAACGGGCTCGCCGGCAATCTCGGCATTGCGGTGGCCGCGCTGGTGACTGGATTACTCGTCAAATGGGTGGGCTGGCGCGCCGCGTTTGCACTACCCGGCCTGCTTGCGATCGTATGCGGGATCCTGTTCGCCGTCATGTGCCCGCATGAAAACGAAGCGCCGTCCAGGCGTAAGGGCGGCAAGGCCAAGGTAGTATTGACGCCTGCGCTGCTCGTGCGCGCCTTCACGGTGATGACGGCGGCGGCGGTCGCGAGCAGCCTCCTGTTCAACTTCACGACCAATGGCAACGCGCAGTTGTTGTCGGAAGGCTTTCGCGGAGTCATCGAGGATCCGGCGCTGCTGGGCGCCTTGCTGGCGCTGGTCTACACGATCGCGTCGTTCGCGCAAATCGTCGTCGGCCGGCTGATCGACAGCATGCCTTTCAAGCCGCTGCAGCTCTGGATGTCGGTGGCGCAGATTCCGCTGCTGATCGTCGCCGCGCATACGCAGGACTGGTGGCTCTTCGCAGCATTGCTCGCGGTCATGGTGTTCATCTTCGGCTCCATCCCGTTTACCGACGCGATGATCGTGCGCTACGTCGACGATCGCCTGCGTTCACGGGTGGCCGGCATGCGCCTCACGGTGGCCTTCGGTATCAGCTCGCTCGCGGTGTGGGCGCTGGGGCCGCTGGTCAAAAGCATCGGGTTCACTTCGGCGCTGTGGATCCTGGCCGGCATCGCCGCGATCAGGTCAGCGATCGTGCTCTTGCTGCCGGACGAACCCGCGGAGCCGCAGAAGGCGCAAACCTGAAGCCGGCGTAAGGTTGCGCCACGGGGGACACGCCCCTACTTCGCGAGCCCGAGATCGAGCAGCACGGCGCGCAGCTCCTGGTGCTGCGCCTCCAAGTAGCGTTGGGTGTCGCGGCTGTTGAGATAAACCGGGTCCTGCAGAAGGCGCACGAGTTCGTCGCGCCATTCCGGCATTTGCGCGAGCCGCGCGAACACCCCGTCCCAGTACGCGATCTGCGGCGCGTTAAGACCTTTCGGACCGACGACACCGCGCCAGTTGGCGTAGACGGAATCGACACCCTGCTCTTTCCAGGTCGGGACGTTCGCAAACGCGCCGCCGAGCCGCCTGGGGCCGGATACCGCGATGCCGTGCAACTTGCCCGATTCCACGAACGGAATCAGGCTGGCGGCGCTGGCGGCGGCGAGATCGTAGTGGCCGCCCATCACGCCGGTGATCGCTTCGCCCGCGCCTTTCACCACCACCACGCGTAAGCGTTTGATGTCGACACCCGCGGCCTTCAGCGCCAAAACGGTCGCCAGATGGTTGGAGCCGGCGAGTGCGGTCGACAACGCGATGGTGAGCGAAGCCGGGTCCTTTTTCAGCCGCTCGACGACGTCGCGGCCGGATTTGACCGCGCCATCGGGCCGCACCGCGAAGCCGACGTACTCGTTGATGAGATGCGCGAGCGGCGTCATCTCGGTATAGGCGAGCTGGCCCACGATCATCAGCGGGCCGGTGATCATCGGTTGCAGGGTCAACGCGAGATAGTGGCCGTCACCCGCATGCTGGTTCAGGTAAACAAAACTCAATACGCTGCCGCCGCCCGTCTTGTTGACGACGCTGCTCGCGACCTCCGGCAGCAGCTTCTCCTGAAACAGCTTCTGCATGATGCGCCCCGTCAGGTCGGCGCCGCCGCCCGGCGCCGAGCCGACGATGATTTCGACGTTGCGCGCGGGCTTCCACGACTGCGCACGCGACTCGTCCGCGCCGGCTGCCACGCCCAGCGCGAGCGTGACCAGAAATATCCCGTGTGTGCGCATTGCGGGAACTCCAAATCGGAAGTACCAGATACTCATCGCAAAAAATTCCCAACGACAATCAGCCGCAGATCAACGTATATAAAGATCCAGGTCCGCCCGCCACCCTGCCTTAAGTCCGTTGAACTTATCTGCGTGTATATGCGTTTATCTGCGGCTCAATGCCTTTTTTTGTGTAAATCGAGTATAGCATCGCGTAGCGGCTAGCCCGGTTTGACACCGGCGCGCGCCGCTCGATATGATGCTGCGCGGATACTCCTCCGCCAATTTTCCGGCACCAATGCCGCTACTGCTCACTAATCGCGAAGTCGCCGCCGCCATGCGCGCGGACGAGTACGTCGACGCGATGGAGCAGGCGTTTCGCGAGCTGGGCGCCGGCCGCGCGGTCAATTCGCTGCGTGTCGACACCTGCGTGCCGTTCGACGGCTACACGCCCGACATCAAGCGTGAAACCGCGGCGCGCATAGCCGCGCTGCCGCTCGACGCCGACCCGGTCTATGCGGCGCCGACGATGCAGGCTGCGAAGCAGTCGGGCGACGTCGTGTACCGCCTGAAGACAGTGACCGGCGGGCTGCCGGCGTGCGGCATGATGGCGGTGCGCATTTCGACGCACTTCGACACGCAACCTGAAATCGCCGGCGTCTTGCGCCGCGTGAAACTGCCGCTCGCGCCCGGCTGGCAATTCATGAGCATGATCGTGCTGCTGTCGCTCGAGACCGGCGAAGTGCTCGGCATGCTGCCTGACTCGCACATTCAGAAAATGCGCGTCGGCGGCACGACCGCGCTCGGTGTGAAACTGCTCGCGCGCCCGAATGCGGAAAATGCCGGCGTGCTCGGCAGCGGCGCGCAGGCCGAAGCCGCGCTCGAATGCACGGCGGCAGTCGCGGCATTGAAGCGCGTGCGCGTCTACAGTCCGACGGCCGTCAACCGCGAGCGCTACGCGCGCACCATGAGCGAGCGCATCGGCGTCGAAGTAATCGCCGTCGATTCCGCCGAGCGCGCGTTTGAGAACGCCGACATCGTGCTCGCCGCAACGAGTTCATACGAATCCGTCTACGACCCCGCGTGGCTCAGGCCCGGCATGCATCTGGGCATCGGCACGCTGCTGGAAGACGACGTGCGGACCTTCGGCATGAGCCGCCAGGTGGTCGTCAGCCTGAAGCCGTTCGGTGACAACAGCGACTTCGTGCAGAACTTCGTGATGGGCGAAAAAAAACGCGGCGCGACGTTCGGCCAGTTGATCAACCGCAAGGCGCGGGAATTCGACTGGGATGCGTACGTCGAACTGGGCGATCTCCTGAACGGTCGCGCGGCGGGACGCTTGAGCGCCGGCGAGATCACGCATCATCTTAACAACAACGGCTGCGGCATGCAGTTCGCGGCGGCGGGCGCGCGCATCCTGGCGAACGCGCGCCGCATGGGTCTCGGCACTGAATTATCGGGTGATTTTTTTCTGCAGAAAGAACACACGTAGAAAGAAGCAGCGCAGGCGACCCGCCTGCATTCGTCGATGCACAACGTAGCCCGGAAGGAGCGCAGCGCATTCCGGGTTCGCCTGCCCGCAATAGTTTGTCCCCCGGATTTCATTTCATTCATCCGGGCTACGGGTGCTCACCTTCCCGTTCAAGGGGAAGGGTGGGATGGGGACGGGTAAGTGAGACCGCGTAGCGCCGCTCTCTCCTTCCCCTTCAAGGGGAAGGGTGGGATGGGGATGGGTTTTATAGCGCACGAATATGAACCCATCCCCACCTCGGTCCTCCCCTTGAAGGGGAGGATGAGAAATGCGCGGTGCGTGATAACGCGGCCCGCCTCGGTCCTCCCCTTGAAGGGGAGGATGATGCCGCGCTACATGCGGTATTATTCGACTCACTATGATTAAACTCCTGATAGCAGCCGCAACAGTTGTTTATGCATTGGCCGCCGGCGCGCAGGGCTACCCGGCGAAACCGGTGCGCATCGTGGTCCCGTTTCCCGCCGGCGGCGGCGTGGACCTCACCGCGCGCACGGTCGGCCAGAAGCTCACCGAGTATATCGGCCAGCAGGTCGTGATCGACAACCGCGCGGGCGCCGCCGGCACCATCGGCGCCGAGCACGTCGCCAAATCCGCGCCCGACGGCTACACGTTGCTCGTCGCCGGGCCCGGCTCGGTCGCGGTCGCGCCGCTGCTGTTTCCGAAGCTCGGCTACAACCCGCTGAAAGATCTCGCGCCGATCACCATGCTCGTCACCATGCCCTACATCATCGTCGCGCATCCTTCGGTACCCGCGAAAAACGCCGCCGAACTGATTGCGCTTGCGAAGGCCAACCCCGGCAAACTCAATATGGCTTCGGGGGGTGCGGGCACCGGCCAGCATCTGGCCGGCGAACTCTTCAACGTGCTCGCCGGCATCCGCATGATCCATATCCCGTACAAAGGAACCGCGCCCGCGATCGCCGACATCATGGGCGGACACGCGGACCTCACATTCTCCGATCCGTCGGTGCTGCCGCAGGTGCAGGCAGGCCGGCTCAAGGCGCTCGGCGTCTCCGGGACCAAACGTTATCCGCCGCTGCCGGGCGTGCCGACCGTGAACGAATCCGGACTGCCCGGCTTCGATGCGCTCAACTGGTATCCCATGATGGCGCCCGCGGGCACGCCGAAAGAACTCATCACACGGCTCAATACCGAAGCGATCAGGGCGCTGAACGCGCCGGACGTGCGCGATAAACTCCTCGCGCAGGGACTGATCCCCACGCCGATGTCGCCCGAACAACTTGGGCAGTTCATTCGTGACGACTACGAACGCTGGGCCAGAGTCATCAAGGCCGCCAACGTGAAGCTCGACTGACATTTCCTGTATTTCAGGCTTAAACCATGAACGACACTCCCGCACCGCTTGCGCGGCTCGCCGCGATACGCCGCGAATTTCCCGGCAGCGGGAAATGGATCTATTTCGAAACGTCCGCGCGCGGACTCCTGCCGATCGGCGCGCGCGATGCGGTGGCGCGCTACCTCGACGACCGCATTTTCGAGGGCGGCGCAAAGGCGACGATGCTCGATGCGCTGGAACGCGTGCGCGGCAAGTTCGCGCACCTGATCGGCGCCGAACCCGACGAGATTGCGATCGTCAAGAACGTCTCCGAAGGCATCAACGCGATCGTGACTTCGCTGCCGTGGCAGCGCGGTGAAAATGCGGTGCTGTGCGCGGACATCGAGCACCCGAACAGCCTTTATGCGCTGTACAACATGCGCGACCGACACGGCATCGAAGTGCGCACGGTGCAGGCGACCACCGATTTCGCCACGCCCATCGCGGCCATTGCCGGCGCGATCGACGGCAAGACACGCCTGGTCATCGCCTCGACCGTTACCTACACGACGGGCGGGCGCACCGATCTCGATGCGCTCGGCAAACTCTGCCGCGAACGCGGCGTTTTTCTGCTGGTCGACGGCGCGCAGTCGGTCGGCGCGCTTGAACTGGACATGCGCGCCACGCCGCTCGACGCCATGACGGTCGGCGCATCCAAGTATCTGTGCGGCCCGTACGGTTTCGGTTTCCTTTACGTGCGGCGGGAGCGCGCCGAACGCATGCAGCCCGGCAACCTCGCGCGCTACGGCATCGATCTGGGCGACGCGCACGAAGGCGAAAAAGGCGGCGCGCAGTACAAGCTGATGCCCGCCGCACGCAGGTTTGAAGTCGGCAGCTACAACTACGCGGGCGCGAATGCGGTCGACGTGTCGCTCGACCTTATCGCCGGCGTCGGCGTGCCGGCCATCGAGCAGCACGTGCTCGCGCTCGCGCGCGCATTCACCGCCGGATTGTTGCAGTTGAATCTGCCGGTCATGAGCGGCAGGGTGGAGAAACACTTTTCCCACGTGGTGCTGGTCGGCAGTGTCGATCCCGACGCCGCGACGCAGGCCGTGGTGCAGGACATTTACGATTACCTGGCGGGCCACCGCGTCAAGCTCTCGATACGCCACGGCCGGCTGCGCTTCGCCTTTCACTTCTACAACACGCTGGAAGAAGTCGAAACGGTGTTGTCTTTGCTTCGTTCACGTACGACATCCGGCAGTAAGCCGGCGACATAACCACGACCACCGGAATTCCAATGACCAGTAAAAAAGACCTGCAGCGCGACACCCTGACGACCCACGCCGGACGCGATCCGCAGCGTTACGCCGGACTTGTCAATACGCCGGTGTTCCGCGGCTCGACCGTGCTGTTTCCCGACGTAAAGTCTTACGAACACCGCGATCCGGACAACTTTAAATCGATGCGCTACGGCATACACGGCACGCCGACGACGTTTGCGCTCGAAGAAGCCATTGCACAACTGGAAGGCGGGCACGCCGCGGTTGCGCTGCCGTCAGGCCTCGCCGCCATCGTCGTAGCACTTGCGGCATTCGCGAAAAACGGCGATCACCTGCTCGTCGTCGACTCGGTGTACGGCCCAACGCGGACTTTCTGCGACAGACGGCTGAAGTCCTGCGGTGTCGAGGTCGAGTATTACGACCCGCTGATTGGCGGCGCCATCGCGAAGCTGATCCGCCCGAACACCACCGCCGTTTATTGCGAAACGCCGGGCTCGCTCACGTTCGAGATGCAGGACCTGCCGGCAATCGCCGCCGCCGCTCACGCGAGAAATATCCCGGTGCTCGCCGACAACACCTGGGGCACGCCGTATTTCTTTCGCGCGTTCGAGCATGGCGTCGACGTGTCGATCCACGCCGGCACCAAATACATCAACGGCCACTCGGACACGCTCATGGGACTGGTCGTCACCAACGAAAAATTCTGGCTGCCGGTGCGGCATACGGTTGCCGAATACGGTTACTGCGTAAGTCCCGACGATTGTTACCTTGCATTGCGCGGATTGCGCACAATCGGCGTGCGCATGCGCCATCAGCAGCAAAGTGCGCTCAAGGTCGCGCGCTGGCTGCAGGCGCGGCCTGAAGTGCTGCGAGTGCTGTATCCCGCACTCGACAGCGACCCCGGCCACGCGCTATGGCAGCGCGACTTCAGCGGTGCCGCGTCGCTGTTCGGCGTGATCCTGCGACCCGTCGCCGATGACAAGGTCGCGGCCATGATTAACGCGTTGGAGCTCTACGGCATCGGTTCGAGCTGGGGCGGCTTCGAGAGCCTGTGCATACGCGCCAATCCGGCGAAGGCGCGCACGGCGACGAAATGGAGCCCTGGCGGGCCGCTGATCCGCCTGCATATCGGACTGGAAGACCCTGACGATTTGATTGCCGATCTCGCGCAGGGATTCGCCCACCTGAGACCTCCCGCATG
>JAYWDM010000585.1:0-3293 GCA_043779885.1 Betaproteobacteria bacterium
GGTCGGCGTGCGTTTTCGAAAATATACGTTTTTACATCGTTTTTCGTCCACCCGAATTCGGCGATCCATCGTGCGCTCTCGGACGTAATGACGAGCCCCTGTTCGCCGCGCAGTCCGCTGCGATAAAGTCCGTTGCCGCCCAGCGTGGCCATGGTTGATGCCGCCGAGCCCAGGTACATTTCGGGCGTCTTGCTGACCTGGTCGTTGATGTTGTGCGGCGCCTCCGCACACACCATGGTCACGGCGCTGGTGTCGGGAGCCAGGCCCCGCTCGACGTGAAACGCCGCCCACGGGCTGCCCTCTTCGTCCTCGCCCATGCAGTACGAATACTGGCCCGGATGGCCATGCGTGGCCATGTCGGTCACGCCCGGCTTGTTGCCGGCAATGTTAATCAGGATCAGGCGCAGGGCGCGCCCCAGCGTCGCGTTCGCCCGCCATCCCTGTCCGAACACGTTCTGTTTGCAATTGACATCCAGTTCATGACGTATCGGGCCGTTGACAATCAGCAAGTGGGCGCCAGGGTGAGTGGTGGTCTGGCGGCCATACAGGTTGTATTCCGGCTGCGCCATGCACTCGATCGCGGTGATCAGCACCGGCAGATATTCGGGCCGGCAGCCCGCCATCACGGCGTTGATGGCAATCTTTTCGACCGTGGCGGCGCCGTTCTGCGGGGGCATGATCGCGACCACGTCATCGCGATCGCGGTCGGTATAGCGCAGCATGGAGGTGACCGCGGCGGCGGTCGGCGGATAAACGGGCAGACCGTCTGTCCAGCCCTTTTCGTAATACAGGTCGAATATCCCGAAGATATTCTCGAGCGTATCTTCAACCGCGAACTGACGCGCTCCCGGGGCATTGGTGCTGGCCATGAATTCTCCTTTATCAAGCCGGACGCATCGACCGGAAATCTGCGCGGGCCTGAACCAGATTCCGAAAGGGCTAAGGGGCCCCGCTCAACGCGGCCCGCAATTCCGCGTGAACTGCCCTGACCTTCGCGCGCAATTCATCCGTGGGACGCGCGGCAATCGGATGCGGTATCACCACGATGGGCAGCGCCGCCATGCTTTGCATCCGGCACAGACCCCGCGCGTATTGGTCGAATGCGTGCGTGACGAACGTCGCGGTGGGAATTCCCCGGCGCTCGAGAAACATGCTGTCGCGGACACTCCACGACGAGCATGACCCTCAATCGCCGACCGCGCCGACTACCGCGTCACAGCCCGCCAGTTCCTCAAGCAGTTCCGGCGCCGCGCCACTGACGGACTCCTTGCGGAAGAAGCGGAATTCCGCGCGCGGGAAATCCGCCTGCAGAAGATTCTTCACTTCATCAAGCAGCGTATCCACCAGGTCCTTGGTGTTGTTGAGCAGCCCGACGATCTTGCCGTCGAGAGTGGGCAAACGCCGCGCGAGCATGTCCTGATTGCGGCCTTCGTCGGCGACCGGTTCATAGAGCAGGATGGTTCTCGTTGCATCGGACATGTTCATCTCCTTCTTCAATTGACGTCTGGCGAGCGCTCAGTCGGCGCGGATATTCGCCGCCTTCACTACGCGGGTCCACTTCTCGATTTCCTGCCCTATGTAAGCGGCAAATTCCTGCGGCGTGCTGCCGCCAACTTCGCCGCCTTCTCGCATCAGATGTTCGCGCACGTCCGCCAGCTGCAATACTGCGCCGACCTCCTGGTACAGACGATAGACCAGCGGGCGCGGCGCGGCGGCGGGCAGCAACAAGCCGTACCATTGTAGTGCCTCATAGCCCGGCAATCCCGATGCCGCGATAGTGGGAACGTCGGGCAGGCCGGCCCAACGCGCCGGACCGCTCACCCCCAGCGCACGCAATCTGCCTGACCTGATGTGCGGCAGCGCGGGCACCAGGTTGTTGAAACCCGCCTGCACCTCGCCGCCGATCAGGCCGATCACCGCCGGCGAACTGCCCTTGAAAGGCACGTGCGCGAGTTCGATCTTCGCCATGGTCCTGAATAACTCCATGGCGAGATGCGACGCCGTGCCGATGCCGGACGATGCATAGTTGATGCGCCCCGGCTGCGCACTGGCATGGCGTATGAATTCAGCGACGGATTTTGACGCGACCTGCGGATTGACTACGAGCACGTAGGAAATCCTGCTGACCAGTGTGACCGGCGAGAATTCGCCGGCGACCTGTTGATACGACCGGCCCTGCAGCGCGGGTCCGGCCGCCAGGATACTCGATGAACCGAGCAATACGGTATAGCCGTCCGGCGCCGCCCTGGCCACGATGCCGGCGCCGATCGCACCTCCGGCGCCCGGCCGGTTGTCGATGATGACCGGCTTGCCCGACCGTTCGGCAAGCTTGTCGCCCAAAATGCGGGCGACAGTGTCTGCTCCCCCGCCCGGCGGAAAAGCGCACACAATTCTGATGGGTTTATGCGGATAGTCCTCCGCGGCACTGACCGGGCCCGTTGCAGCCGGCACGCCGCCCGCGATGAAGCTGGCGAGCAGGTATCTTGCCGCTGCGGGGCGGCGACGCTTAAGCGGCTGGCCCACGCTACCGGTCAACTCCGGCGCCTGGCAATATTCGACGCGGGCCCCCGATATCCCGATGACATTGCATCGCTTTGCCGCCTCTGCCCTGATGCAAACACTGCATTGCCGAAGCGTATCACAAGGAAAGTGCGCAAGATTCGTTGGCGCCCCTGGCATAGGGCACCCTGCGGTTCCCCCGCGTCGCCCGGAATTTGCGCCATGCAGCGCGCGCCCGAATGCCCGGACCCGAATTGCCAACTTCCGCGTGCAGGTGCAATATGCCGCGGGTGCATGGTTGGGCCGCGCGGTATCAGCAGAAAATCATCGCAACAGCCAGGCGCGCGAATTGAGGCAGGATTTGTTTTGCCTATAGTCACTTCGACAAGGAGTTTTAAAATGACCGTCAACAGGAAGGCCGAGGAAAAAGCGATTCGCGCGCTCGACAAGGCGTGGAGTGACGCCGCGACGCGCAAGGACCTGCGCAAGGTCGTGGCATTCTATGCAACCGACGGCTCGCTCGTCTGGCCGGACACGCCGCCCATTCACGGGAAGGCCGCGATTCTCAAGGCATGGAAGAGCACGATGGCGTCGATACCGGGGCTGGTGCTCAAGTTCTCCCCTGAGCGCATCCGCGTGTCGGACGCTGGCGACCTCGCTTCCGATTACGGCGTCGTCTACATGCAGCAGAAAGGCGAAGCGGGGATCGAGAAGATCACGGCGAAGTATCTCGTCGTGTGGAAGAAGCAGAAGGGCGAGTGGAAGGTGCTGTACGACAGTTGGAACTACAACGT
>JAYWDM010000586.1:0-3290 GCA_043779885.1 Betaproteobacteria bacterium
GCGGAGCAGAAGGCCGGCTGTCAGCCACAAGCGTAAAGCAGGCGCGGCTTCCCCGCGCTGGAAGACTGGCCGCTGACTGCCGATATCTGCCTGCAATCACGCTTGCGCTACAGCCAAAAACTAGCGTAAAATCACGCCCTTTCCGCATTTTCGGGGTCGGGTTTACCATGGTAGTGATCAGATTGGCACGCGGCGGCGCCAAAAAGCGACCGTTTTTTAACCTGGTGGTTGCGGATTCGAAGCGCGCGCGCGATGGCCGCTTCATAGAGCGCATTGGTTTTTACAATCCCAAGGCGCCGGCCGGGCAGGAGATGTTTCGCTTTGAAGCGGAGCGGCTCACCTACTGGCAGAGCAAAGGCGCGCAAATCAGCGACACGGCGGCACGCCTCGTCAAGCAGTTCGGCGCGAAACCAGCACCAGCAGCCTGAGTCTATGGTGGTAATGGGGCGGGTTACCGCTCCGTTTGGCGTCAAGGGCTGGATCAAAATTTACGCCCTGACCGCGCAGCCCGCCAATCTGTGCGACTACCCGGTGTGGTGGTTGCGGCGCGCCGGCGAATGGCGTGAAATGAAGGTTGTCGCGGCAAGGCTGCACAGCAACGCGCTGGTCGCGCAATTGGCGGGCATCGAAAGTCGTGAGGCGGCAATCGCCCTGAAGGGGCTGGAAATCGGCGTACCGCGCAGCCAGCTGCCGGTGGCCGCGGGCAACGAATTTTACTGGGCCGATCTGATCGGTCTGAAAGTCGTAGACATGGAGCAGCACGAGTTGGGGCGCGTTGCCCGTATCGTGCAAACCGGCGCGAATGACGTGCTGGTAGTGGCGGGCGAAGACGATAAAGAGCGCGGCAAAGAGCGCGAATTGCTGGTGCCGTTTATCGCCGACGCGATCAAGCAAGTGGATGTCGCAGCGGGTGTGATTGTGGTGGACTGGGGCTGGGATTACTGATGCTTCAGTTTGACGTAATAACGTTGTTCCCGCAGATGTTCGACAAGCTTGCCGAAGCGGGCGTTATCGGACGGGCGCGGGAAAAAGGCATTTATCAGCTGGTCGCGTGGAATCCGCGCGATTTTGCGCAGAACGCATATCGCACGGTTGATGACCGGCCGTATGGCGGTGGTCCGGGCATGGTGATGATGCCGGAGCCGCTTGGAAAAGCGGTGGCGGCGGCGCGGCAGCGGCAGAAAAGCGCGGGCGTTAAACAGCCGCGAGTGGTCCACCTGACGCCGCAGGGGCGTTTGCTGGATCACCGGCTGGTTATGGAATTGGCAGCGCAGCAGGGTCTGGTGTTGCTGGCCGGACGCTACGAAGGCGTGGATGAGCGCGTAACATCGCGCGACGTCGACGATGAGATTTCGATCGGCGATTACGTGTTGTCGGGCGGCGAATTGGCGGCGATGGTGGTGATCGATTGCGTGGTGCGCCAGTTGCCGGGCGTGCTCGGCGACGCCGAATCCGCAAGCCAGGATTCATTTGTAAACGGGCTCCTCGATTGCCCGCACTATACGCGGCCCGAAGCCTATGATGGGCAAATGGTGCCGCCGGTGCTGCTGTCGGGCAACCACGCGGAGATCGGCCGCTGGCGGCTGAAGCAGGCGCTGGGCAGGACGTGGCGGCGCAGGCCTGATATGTTGAGCAAGCGGGTGCTGTCGAGTGAGGAGCAAAAGTTGCTCGACGAATACAAGCAGGAACTTTCGAGCCTTACGTAATTTCGTAATCGCTCGATCCCTCACCCCCGACCCCTCTCCCGGAGGGCGAGGGGAGCGTCGAGCGAAACCGGGCTACAGCCCGGTATCGAAATTGTTAGACAATTGGAGTGTGACCATGGATCTTATACAACAGCTCGAAAATGAAGAAATCGCCCGTCTTGGCAGCGTCATTCCGGACTTCAAACCCGGCGACACGGTGGTCGTTAACGTCAAAGTGGTCGAAGGGGACCGCAAGCGCGTCCAGGCTTACGAGGGCGTCGTGATCGCCAAAAAGAGCCGCGGGCTCAACTCGTCATTCATCGTGCGCAAGATCTCGTCGGGCGAGGGCGTTGAGCGCACTTTCCAGACCCATTCCCCCTTGATCGCGTCGGTCGAAGTCAAAAGAAAAGGCGATGTCAGCCGCGCCAAGCTCTACTACCTCCGGAAGCTGTCGGGCAAGGCCGCGCGCATCAAAGAACGCCTTGAAGTGCGCGTCGAGGACGTGCTGCCGCCGATCGAGAGCGAACCCGCGCCAACCGACGCGACGCAGTAGGGCGCCACGGGGCGCGCATGCAAAAGGCGGCGCGAGCCGCCTTTTTTATCGGCTGCGCCGCGTGGTTTTCTCCGGTTGATCTGCGTGGAGCCCGGCTCATGAATATCCACGTGATGAGACAGGCCCTAAAATAGGCGCATGCGCTACGTTGCCGGTCTTGCCCTGTTCATCACCCTTGCCGCGCGCGCCCAGGGCGTGCCCGATGCGCTCGAGATCACGCAGCGCTTTGCCGACAACAGCGCGCCGCAAATCGCGTTGGCGCGCGTCGCGCAACTGCAGCCTGCCGCCGTGAACGCGCCGCGCTGGGGCGACTGGGAGCAATTGCGCTGCGCGTTGCTCTCACGGCTCGGCCGCCACCAGGAACTCACCCAGCGCCTCGCCGCGCTGCCGCCGGGGGCGCCCGAGAAGGTGGTGCGCGCGTGCCTGCTGCATGGGGCGCGCGCCGCGCTGGCAAACGTGCAAGGCGTTGCCGCGCGTGAGATTCTGGCGCGCCTGATATGGCGTCACGATCTGCCGGCGGATGAGATGCGCCAGGCGCGGCTGCTGGTGGTCGAAACCTACCTCGCTGAAGATCAGCCGCAGGCAGCGTATGCGCTGATGCTGAGGTACGAACAGGATTACAAGCCTGTCGAACGCGAGACGGCCGCACGGTTCGTTGACGCGCTCCTGGCGGCCGGCATGGCGAAGGAGGCGGTCAACTGGTTCTCGCAGCTCGACGACACGAGTCCTCTGAAGTTGCGGATGCGCCTTAAAACGAATCTGATCGCGCCTGATGCGGCAATTGCGCAGGCGCGCGCGGCGCTGGTCAAGAACAATACTGCCGGTTACTGGAATGTGCTGCGGGAAGCGGCCACGTTGCAGAACGACCGCACATTGCACGTCGAGGCGCTCGAAAACGTACTGCAGCTTGCCGCCGACAAGCCGGCGGCGCGGTTGGCGGCCATCGGCGCCGAGCTGTGGCAAGCGTACTTTGCAGCAGCGCAGGATGTCGCCAACCGGAACCAGTTGCTGGTTGGCGATGACGCCGGGTGGGCGGATCATGCCGCGCGCCG
>JAYWDM010000587.1:0-3281 GCA_043779885.1 Betaproteobacteria bacterium
GCCCCGCATGCCGCCAGCCGGTGTTCAACTGCTTCGCCACCGGAAAATTGATGAGATGCACGAGTCGGCGCCGCGGCTGCACGCGCCACGCGATATCGACGAAATCCGGCGCGTCGACCTCGAGATCGAGCGCGTCGCCAAGCGCGTGCCGCACCGCGTTCGCCAGCACGCGGCCGAGGTCGGGAAAACCGTAACGGTAAAACAGCGCGTCCATCGGATTGGCGAAGTACACCGTGCGGCCGTTGCCGTATTGACCGTGCACGGCGACGGGGACACGGGTGGTGGCGCGAATCGCACTGTATTCGGGAATGCTGATCGTGGCGCCCGAGTGTGCGATCACCGGCGGAATCAACGTCAGCGGCACGCTGCGGTCCTCAGCCGCGTCGACTTCGATCAGGTCGCCGTCGTTTGGAATCAGATCGGTGTCGCCGAGGCCCGCCACCAGCGGATCACCGGCGCATACGATGTGCGCATATGACGATTTAAGATCCGCGCGGCGCCCGCGCACCGTTACGCCGAAGAGTTTTCCGAAAGCCGGCTCGGCGCGCGGCCCGCCCTCGCGCGTGCGCATGCCGGTTTCAAACGTGGCGACCAGCGCGCCGCCCGCCGCGACGAAGCGTTCGATCGCCGCCGCGGCCGCATCGTCCACGCACGCCATGTTCGGCGCCACGAGCACGCGGTAACGCCGCAGGCGCTCGTCATCGATGAATTTGTCGGAGATGACGTCGAACGGCACGTGCGCTTCGAGCAGCGCGCAGTAATAGCCGCGCACCGCGTCGAGATACCTGCCGTGAGTGTCGTCCCCCGCGTAATTGTCCTGCGTATGGCGCGAGTAAACGAGTGCGACCTGTGCGGCCGATTCAGCACCGTCGAAATACGGCTCCCAGCGTTTCAGCCGCGCGAACACCTCGCGCATCGGCGCAAGAGCGCGGCGGTCGAACAATTCCGAATAGCCGCCGTTGATGTGCAGCCAGCTGTTCACGCCGTTGGCGAACTGCTGCGCGATCCACGCGCGGTTTTCGGCTTCGGGTGTCGCGTACAGGCGCCACCATGGATAAAAATAACTCACCGTCATCCAGCGCGGTTTGTCGGGCGCCACCGCCGACAGGTATTTCGCCTGGATGCCGGGCCACCACGGCGCGGTATTGCGGCGCTGGCATTCGAACGTGGGCACGTCCTGATGTTCCAGCCAGTAATCAATGTCCCAGCCGCCGGGCCGGATGGTTTCAAGCGATTCCATCAACTGCACGGCGGCAATGAAGATGGCCGCGGGTTTGGCGGCGTGAATGACGCCGTGCATATGCGCAACCCACGCCGCGATCCGGCGATAGCGCCATTCGTTGTAGGCGAGCCACGCCGCGTCGTTCCAGTCCTCCGCGAGCGGCAGATCAAAGCCGCTGTCCGCCTTGAACAGCGCTTTGCAGGTGGCGCAGAAGCAGCCGTCGGTGTCCCACGCCGCGAATTTGCCCTGATTGTTCCAGATGCCGTCGACGTCATGCCGGGTCAGCATTTCGCGCACCACCTCGGCCATGCGGTCGCGGTAATAACCGGCGTTCGGGCAGGTCACATAAAAATCATTGACCGCGTAAAAATTGCCGTCGCGGTCGCGCGCGAACCAGTCGGGATATTGCGCCGCCAGCGCCCGCGGCGCGCAGCTCGGATCGATGCGCGCAAGCACGTGCAGACCCTTGGCGTGCGCGCGCGGCACGAGTTCGGCCAGCAGATCGCGTCCGTCGAGCCCGCTGCTTTTCGGATGGCCGGCGATCGCGGTCTGGTAGAACGCGACGATGCCGCCGCCATTGATGCAAAACGCGGTGGCCGAAAACCCCAGCACTTCATCGATCAGCTGGTCCGGATCGATGCGCGGCTCGTCACCCTCGCGCAAATTGATCAGCAGCACGCGGTTGGGGCGCTGCCACCATGTTCGTTGCGCGGGTGCGGGCATGTCAGCGTCCGGCTGCCGGCGGTGCCGCCGCGGCGGCGGGCGCGGCATCGACCGCGGCGATCTGCCAGCCGCCGCCCAGCGCCTTGTAGAGTTGCACGAGCGATGTGAGCGTGTTGCGGTAAGCGGTCACGCGCGCCGACTCCGCGTCGTAAAGGGTTTTTTCGGCGTCGATCACCTCGAAATACGAGGAAAAACCGGCGTTGTAGCGCTTCAGTACCTGTTCGCGCGCGGCGCGCAGCGACGCGATCTGCTCGTCCTGCGCGCGCAATGCATCGCTGTAACCCTGGCGCGCCGCCAGCGCGTCGGCCACCTCGCGAAACGCCTGTGCCACGATTTGCTGGTATTGCAGCATGGACTGCTTCTCGCGCGCGGTATAAATATCGACCTGATAAACATTCCGGTTGGCGTCGATGATCGGCTGCAGGAGGCCCAGCCCGAACGACCAGATCCTGGCCGGTCCCGTGAACAAATTCGCGAGCGCCGCGCTCTGCGAACCGAAACTGCCGGTCAGTGAGATGGTCGGAAACAACGACGCTTTGACCGCCTTCAGGCGCGCGTTCGCGCCGACCAGATTGTTCTCCGCCTGGCGCAGGTCGGGCCGGCGCTCCAGCAGCGTCGCCGGCAATCCGGTCGGCACTGGCGGCGGCGCCGGGAAATACTGCGCATCGGTTGTCGCGTCGCGCAAAATCGGTGCGGGGTTTTCTCCCAGCAAAACCTGCAGCAGGTTTTCCGCCTGCGCAATCTGGCTCTTCAGATCGGGAACGACCGCGCGCGCGGTCGCCAGGCTCGCCTCGGCGCGGTTGACATCGAGGCCCGACACGACGCCGCGGCTGAACTGCGCGCGCGTAAGCTCGGTGAATTTCTCGCGCGTCCCCACCGCCCGCTCCGTGACGAACAGCAATTGATCGAGTGCGCGCAGGTTGAAATAGGCCGCCGCCACGCTGGACACGACCGCGACGCGCGTCGTATCGCGCGCAAATTCGGACGCGTAGAGGTCGGCCCGCGTCGCCGCATTGAGACTGGCGACGCGCCGCCACAAATCGACTTCGTAGGACACGTCGATCTCCGCGTTGTAGGTCGAGCGCACCGGGGCGGCGCTTGCCGGCAACGGCGTGGGGCCGACCGTGGAAATGCGCGACCGCGTCGCATTGCCGCCCGCCGACACCTGCGGTATCGAGCCCAGCCCGCTGATGCCGGTCGCCGCGCGGAATTCCTCAACGCGCGCCAGCGCGATCTTGACGTCGTAATTCTGCCGCAGCGCCGTCCTGATCAGCTTTTCGAGCACCGGATCGCGATACAGGTCCCACCACGCCAGGTCGGAGAGCGACCCGTTTGC
>JAYWDM010000588.1:0-9328 GCA_043779885.1 Betaproteobacteria bacterium
GTCGACACGCCGTTTGGCCGCATCGGCCTTTCCATCTGTTACGACCTGCGCTTTCCCGAACTCTACCGCGCGATGAAGGATGTCGACATCATTCTGGTGCCGTCGGCGTTCACGGAAACCACGGGCAAGGCGCATTGGGAAACGCTGATTCGTGCCCGCGCCATCGAAAATCTCGCCTACGTGCTGGCGCCGGCCCAGGGCGGCTATCATGTCAACGGTCGCGAGACTCACGGCGACAGCATGATCGTCGACCCATGGGGCGTAGTGCTCGACCGGCTGCCGCGCGGTTCCGGCGTGGTGGTGGCGGGTATCAATCCGGAATACGTGCAGCGTTTGCGCGCAAGTCTGCCCGCGCTCAAGCACCGTACCCTGAATCATGTATAGCAAACCTGGCGGCGCCGGCCTGAATGCGGCCGCTTTGCCCCGCACCAGCCACCGCAGTTTTCACCGGACCCATAGATGACAAGCAAACCAGAAATTCACACGAGCGGCCTCGAAGCGGCGTTCGATACGGCGCAGTCGACGCTGCTCGCGCCATACGCACTCGACGACACTGCCTTGCAGCAGGTGTTCGGGCAGCTCCTGGCGCACAAGATCGATTACGCCGATCTGTATTTTCAGTACAGCCGCAGCGAGGGCTGGAGCCTCGAGGAGGGCATCGTCAAGTCCGGCAGTTTCAACATCGATCAGGGCGTGGGGGTGCGCACGGTGGCGGGTGAAAAGACCGCATTCGCGTATTCGGACGATATCAGCCAGACCGCGCTCACTGCGGCGGCGCAGGCGACGCGCGCGATCGCGCGGCAGGGCGCGGGCGGCAGGACGCAGGTCGCCACGCGCGGCGAGGGCCGTAACCTGTACGTGCCGCGGGATCCCCTGGCGAGCCTCGAGGACCTCGCCAAGGTTGCCTTGCTCGAGAACATCGAGCGCCATGCGCGCAGCCTCGACCCCCGCGTGATCCAGGTCATGGCCAGCCTCGGGGGCGAATACGAAGTGGTGCTGGTCGCGCGCAGCGACGGCGTGACGGCAGCCGATGTGCGGCCATTGGTGCGCATCTCGGTGCAGGTTATTGTCGAACAGGACGGGCGGCGCGAACAAGGCAGCGCCGGCGGCGGCGGGCGTTTTGACTACGCTTATTTCACCGACGCAATCGTGCACGACTACGCACACAAAGCGGTCGCGCAGGCGCTCACCAATCTCGCCGCGCGCCCTGCGCCCGCGGGCGCCATGACGGTCGTGCTGGGCCCGGGCTGGCCCGGCATCCTTCTGCATGAAGCGATCGGCCACGGCCTGGAGGGCGACTTCAACCGCAAAGGCAGCTCGGCATTCAGCGGGCGCATCGGCGAACGCGTCGCGGCGCCGGGCGTGACCGTGGTCGATGACGGCACGATTCCGCACCGCCGCGGTTCGCTGAATATCGACGATGAGGGGAATACGACCCAGCGCACGGTGCTGATCGAGGACGGAGTGCTCAAAGGGTACATGCAGGACAGCCTGAACGCGCGGCTGATGGGTATGGCGCCCACCGGTAACGGGCGGCGCGAATCATTCGCGCACATACCGATGCCGCGCATGACCAACACCTATATGCTCAATGGCGACAAGGACCCGCAGGAGATCATCAAGTCCGTCAAGCACGGTCTCTACGCGGTTAACTTCGGCGGCGGGCAGGTCGACATCACGAGCGGCAAGTTTGTGTTCTCCGCAGCCGAGGCCTATATGATCGAAGACGGCAAGGTAACCTTTCCGGTCAAGGGTGCGACCCTGATCGGCAATGGGCCCGACGTGCTGACGCGCGTGACCATGATCGGCAATGATATGGAACTCGACAGCGGTGTCGGCACCTGCGGCAAAGAAGGCCAGAGCGTGCCGGTCGGCGTCGGTCAGCCGACGCTCAGGATCGACGGCCTCACGGTGGGCGGCACGGCATAAGAAATCCTGGCCGCAGATAAACGCGGATAAACGCAGATAAGATCGAAGTAAAAACCTTGAAACCTACAAAGTTCATGCCGGACTTTTGCGAGTTTTCAGTGCGTATAGAAGGATTTGATCTCATCCGCGTTTATCTGCGTTTATCCGCGGCTGATAGCAGTTAAGGTTTTCTCCTGCGTATATGCGCAAGCTGGCTGATATCGAGCGCGATCGGGCGCAGCATCACGACGCAGACGACGCGGACGACGCACCATCCGCGTTGCCGCCCGGCGGCAAAAACTACATCACACCCGCGGGCTATGCGCGCCTGAAAAGCGAATTGCAGCAGTTGCTCGACCAGGAGCGTCCGGCGCTCGTGAAAATCATTTCATGGGCGGCCTCCAACGGCGACCGCTCGGAGAACGCCGATTACATCTACGGTAAACGCCGCCTGCGCCAGATTGACCACCGTATCCGGTTTCTCACCCGGCGTCTTGACATCGCCGCGATCATCGACCCCGCAAGGCCGGGCGTCGACCAGGTGTTTTTCGGCGCCACCGTGACCTACTGCGACCGCCAGGGCATTGAGCGTACGATCAGCATCGTTGGCGAGGACGAAGTCGATACGGGACGCGGCCGCATCAGCTGGATTTCGCCGGTTGCGCGCGCGCTGACCAAGGCGCGCGAAGGGGACGTCGTGAGACTCAGAACGCCCGCGGGCATTGAAGAACTTGAAGTTGGGGCGATTCGCTACATCGAGTTGCCGGTCTGAGCATGCTGAGGAAGCTGGTCCGGGATTTATTTCGCCCGCGCGGCGGGCCCGGCATGCGCGGGGCCGTCGATGGCGGGACCACGGGAAATCATGGCCTCGATAATGCGCGCGACGAGCCGCGGACACCCGTCACCTGCGCCGGTCTGCTGCAACGCGCTGAATCGCTGGCTGCCGCCGGCCGGCTTGCGCCTGCACTCGCCTGCTATCGCGCGTGCGCGCAGGCTTATCCGCAATCGCTCGATGCCCATCTGGGCGCGGCCGGCGTACTCGTCGATCTGTGGTCGATCGATGAGGCCATCGAGGCATATGGCAATGCGCTGCGGCTCGCGCCCGCCGCGGGCGCGGTCTTTTCCGCGCTGCTTTTTCACACCCATTACCGGTCCCCTGCCGACGCCGGCCGCATGTTCGATCTGCATCGGCAATTCGGCGCCATGGCGCAGTCTGCTGCGCAGCACGGGCACGCGGGCTACGCGCTGGCGCCGGACCCGGAACGCAGGCTGCGTATCGGCTACCTGTCGCCCAATTTTTCGCGGCATTCGGTGGGCTTTTTTGTCGAGCCGGTGATCCGCTGCCACGATCGCGGGCAGTACGAGGTTTTTTGCTATTACGCGCACCGGCTCGCCGACGAAACTACGCAACGCATGCGCGGTTTGGCTGATGGGTGGCGCGACGTGGCGGATGTCGGGGATGCCGCACTCGACAGCATGATCCGCGCGGACAGGATAGATATACTCGTCGACCTGGCGGGACACTCCAAAGGCAACCGGCTTGGCGTGATCGCGCGCCGGCCCGCACCGGTACAGATCACCTGGCTCGGTTACCCCGACACGACCGGGCTCGATGCCGTCGACTACCGCATCACGGATCATGCGGCCGATCCCGCGCCCCGCGCGGAGCAAAGACATAGCGAAAAACTGCTGCGCATGGACGATTGCTTTGTGTGCTACCAGCCGCCGCAGGACAGCCCGCCCGTCGCCGCGCGTGAGTCAGCAGGCGCGGTCGTGTTTTCGTCGTTCAATAATCTCGCCAAGCTCAACGCGCAAACCATCCGGCTGTGGGGAACCATACTCGCCGCCGTGCCCGGGTCGCGTCTCGCGTTGAAGGCGGCTGCGCTGGGTTTTCCGGATACGGTTGACCGGTTGATGGACGGTTTCGAGCGCAACGGCGTAGACCGGTCGCGCGTCGAACTGCGGGGATGGATCAGGAACCAGCGCGAGCACCTTGAACTCTACGACGGGATCGATATCGCGCTGGACACGCATCCTTACAACGGAACCACGACAACCTGCGAAGCGCTGTGGATGGGCGTGCCCGTGATTACGCTGGCCGGGGAGGCGCACATGTCGCGCGTCGGCAAATCAATATTGCGCTGTGTCGGACTGCACGCACTGGTGGCGGACAGCGGCGCGGACTTTGCGCAAATCGCCATCGCACTTGCCCATGACGCGGGCCGTCGCACGTCGCTGCGCGCCGGCATGCGCGACAGGCTGCACGCATCGCCGCTGCTGGATCATGCGAAATTTACCCTGCAGCTCGAACAACATTACCGACGGATCTGGACGGCGTGGTGCGCCGGCGGCCCGGCGGAACATACCGGGAGCCGGTGAAAACTGCCGGCTTTGCACGCGACGGCGCTTGCCGCTATCCGTCCCGTCCGCTGACAAGCTCGAGAGTCGGCTGGCATTTTCGTCCCGCCGGCGCGGCCCGCAATCGATACACGCTGCCTGCGCTCAGCGCGGCATGCACGACGGTATCATGCGGAAAATAGCGGTAGTCGATGTAAAGGCCGCAGGAAATCGTCAAATCGTATTCGCCGGGCGCCAGGCGTGCGACATTTTCGCCAAAAGAAAGTTTTTGCTCGTTCGCCCTGGACACGATCAGCATGCTGACGCGGGTGCCCTGCGCGGGAGTCAGCGCCGCGCGTGCATTCTCGCCGGTGGTGCCGCCCCAGCCGATAATCACGGCGCGACCTGCGTCCGGCGCTGCCGTGATGGCGTCCGGATTCGCGGCAGTCGCGGCACAGCCGGCGACAACGATGCACGCGCCCAGACAGCCCGGCACATGGCGGTAGCGCCGGCCAAGCCGCCGAAGCTCACCCCAAATCCGCGCGAATCCCATAAATACTCCTGCCAATGAATTGAAGTGCTGAATGCGCTGCAAAGCAGTCCGGATTACACCATCGTTTCGTGCGCGCTGTCATCCGCCTGGCGGCACCGCGCATGCGCCCATGCGCTGCAATCGGGACGGACGCCCTTGAGTTATAATGTTTTTTTTGCCGGGTTTGAGCTGGGGTCATGCAACTAACTGACGATTTACGCATACGCGAAATCAAGGAACTGGTGCCGCCGCTGCGGGTGCTGGACGAGTTTCCGCTTTCCGACCAGGCGGCGCAGGCGATATTCGACGCGCGCCAGGGCATACACCGCATATTGCACGGGGCCGACGACCGGCTGCTGGTGATTGCGGGGCCATGCTCGATACATGACGTGAAAGCCGCGCAGGAATATGCGGGCAGGTTAAAAGAGGTCAAAGACGCGCTCGCGGATGACCTGCTGATCGTCATGCGCGTTTATTTCGAAAAGCCGCGCACGACGGTGGGCTGGAAAGGGCTTATCAACGATCCCAGGCTCGACGGCAGCTTCAACATCAATGACGGCATACGCATCGCGCGCGAACTTCTGCTCGATCTCAATGAAATCGGCATGCCTGCCGGCTGCGAGTTTCTGGACATGATTACGCCGCAATATATCGCCGATCTGGTGTCGTGGGGCGCAATCGGCGCGCGCACCACCGAAAGCCAGATTCATCGCGAACTCGCGTCGGGCCTGTCATGCCCGGTCGGATTCAAGAACGGCACGGACGGCAATATCAGGATCGCGGTCGATGCGATCCGCGCCGCGCAGTCCCCGCATCATTTCCTCTCGGTTACCAAGGCCGGCCACTCGGCGATCGTGTCTACCGCCGGCAATGAGGACTGCCATATCATCCTGCGCGGCGGCAAAGCGCCCAACTATGACGCAGCGAGCGTCGACGCAGCAGGCAAGGAGCTTGCCGCGGCGGGGCTCGCGCAGCGGCTGATGATTGATTTCAGCCACGCGAACGCCAACAAGATTCCGCAGAAGCAGGTTGATGTCGGCAGCGACGTGGCGCGCCAGGTCAGCGCCGGCGAAGTCCGCATCTTCGGCATCATGGTCGAAAGCCATCTCAAGGCCGGCCGTCAGGACCTGGTGCCCGGGAAGGCTCTCGTCTATGGCCAGAGCATCACCGACGGCTGCATCAGCTGGGAAGACAGCCGCAAGCTGTTCGAGACGCTGGCCGATGCCGTACGCAAGCGGCGTCTGAAGTTGCTGGACGCAGAGCAATAGCGCCGGCCCATCCGCCGGGCGATCGCGCACGACCAACGAACGGAGCAGGCATGGCAGAGAGTGCGGACACCGGTTCTGACAGCCAGTTGCTCGCCGGCCTTGAGTACCTCGGCCCGGGCACGGAGTTTGCGGAACAGATCTTCAGCCTGGTCGGCCATTCACAGTTTTTTGCAGAATTCAACCGGGAAGACATCAACCTGCTCGGCAGCTATATGCGCATTTATCACGCGCTGC
Source organism: Betaproteobacteria bacterium (assembly GCA_043779885.1). Lineage (GTDB taxonomy): Bacteria > Pseudomonadota > Gammaproteobacteria > Burkholderiales > SG8-41 > PALSA-1004. The sequence continues at coordinate 6,280 of JAYWDM010000588.1, forward strand.
CGACGCAGACCATCATCCGCGAAAGCGACATCGGCGACTACATGCTGCTGATCATTCGGGGCGAAGTCGATATCTACAAAAAAACCCTGCTCGGCGAGCAACAGCTCCTGACTTCGGTGACGCCGGGTGCAACACTGGGCGAGATGTCGATGATCGACGGCGAGCCGCGTTTTGCGACCTGCATCGCTCTGAAGGAAACCACCTTCGCCGCGCTCACGCGCGACAACATGGTCAAAATCATACTCGACAAGCCCAGCCTCGGCGCCAAGATCCTGATTAAACTGGTCACCATGCTGTCGCAGCGGTTGCGCAGCACCAGCGCGATGCTGCTGCAGTACATGGGAAGCCGTTAGCGCCGGACCTCGCGCGGCAGACGGGACTCTGCACGGTGAGCTTTAGCCATCGCTGGATAGCGCTGATTGTTTTCGCCGTGCCGGTTTTATCCGGTTCCGGCGCAAGCGCCGCAGCGCGCGCGGCCGGTGTCGATGTCGTCGATGATCGCGGTACGCGCGTGTCGCTGACGTCGCCTGCGCGGCGGATCATCACTCTCGCGCCGTCCATCACCGAACTCGTGTTTGCCGCGGGCGCCGGAGACAAGCTCGTCGGCGCGGCGCGTTTCAGCGACTATCCGGCGGCGGCCAGGGCGGTCGCGCAAATCGGCGATGCGTCGCGCATCGATATCGAGCGCGTGCTGAGTTTGATGCCGGATCTCCTGATCGGTTGGCGAACCGGGAACCACGCCGCCGATATCGAGCGGCTGGAGCAGTTGGGCTTCAGGGTTTATGTGGCTGAACCGGCGACGCTGGCGGCGATTCCGCGCCTGCTGCGGGCGTTTGGTGCAATGGCGGACACGCGCCCGGCGGGTGAGCAGGCGGCCGCGTCGTTCGAAGCCGGCATCGCCGCGTTGAGCGGGCGCTATGCCGCGCGCGCCAACGTGCGCGTATTTTACGAAATCTGGCACCAGCCGCTGATGACGATCAATGGCCATCACATGATAGATGACGTGATCCGGCGCTGCGGCGGCAGCAATGTTTTCGCGAACGTGCCCAGCCTCGCGCCGTTGGTGTCGCTTGAAAGCGTGATCGCGCGGCGGCCGGAAGTCGTGCTCGGCGGCAGTTCGGCGACGACGCCTGAAGAGTTTGCCAGCCAGTGGAGAAAATACGCGGATTACGCCGGACTGCGCAGCGTGCGGGCGATGTATATCGATCCCGATCACATCCAGCGCCAGACGCCGCGCATCCTGCTGGGCGCGCAGACCGTGTGCGAGCACCTGGATAAAATCCGGGCAAGCCGCTGATGATCGGAGAGGAGCCCGCGAAGAAGTGGAGGGTGCACGCGTGATCCCCCGCGCCCCGATCCTCGCCTCCGGTAACGGGGACGAGGGCCTCTTTTCCCTTCACCCTTCACCCTTCACCCTTCACCCTTCACCCATCACCCATCACCCTTCACCCTTCACCCATCACCCATCACCCATCACCGGTTCTTGCCTTGCTGCCAGTAGACGTCATCGCCGCCGGCGTGGCGGTTGAGCACCCGCGCGAGCACGAACAGCAGGTCGGACAGGCGGTTCACATACTGCAGCATGGGAGGCGCCAGCGGGTCGGTTCTGGCGAGCACGACCAGCGCGCGCTCCGCGCGCCGGCACACGGTGCGGGCAACGTGGGCAAGGCTTGCCGCGCGCGAGCCGCCGGGCAGAATGAAGTCCTTGAGCGCGGGCAGCTGCGCATTGAGTGCGTCGAGCATATCCTCAAGGCGTTTACTGTGCTCGCCGGTCATTATTGTGTGACCCGGGACACTCAGTTCGCCGCCGAGATCGAACAGGTCGTGCTGCACGCCGATAAGGCAGGCGCGGGCCGCGGCCGGGATATCCTCGCACAGCAACACACCCAGCGTGCTGTTCAGTTCATCAATGGTGCCGATCGCCTCGATGCGCGGCGCGTCTTTGCTGACGCGCGAGCCATCGGCAAGTCCGGTGGTGCCCGCGTCGCCGGTGCGCGTATAGAGTTTTGTGAGCCGGTGTCCCATTGTCATCCGCCGTTGTCAACATTCGCAACCGGATTATAGGAGCAGTTGCCGGGCATGGACAGCGGTGAGGCCGCAGCCGGTGCGCCGGGACTGCGATGCGCGCGAACCTGCGGGCAAATCGACGCCGTCAGGCGGCGTGCGGCGGCTATTGGGAATATAATGCGCGACGCCGGGCATGCACATGGAGCGTTCGTATTCAAACACGTTCCGATTCCGATCGACGGCGCTAAATTATCGCGCGGGCGCACGTGCGGCCTGACCGTGCTGGCGTCACACGGGCGCCGCGGCGCGTCGGCATTGGCGCGCGCCCGCGCAATGCGGGATATATTGACGCCCTCGAAGCGACCGGTTCTGGCAGCGCGCTGAGTGGCCGGTCGCATGCGGGTTCCCGTCAGGAGAAGCAAATGTCCGCGTTAAGGCCGGCGGCGTTACGCGAACGTTACGCCCGCTTAAAGCAGGTGCGCGACGACCGGCATGCGCAGATCCTGTTCACGCGGGTCGAGGCGAGCCCGGAAAAGACCATCGCCGTGCGCCTGGGCATGATCGTCGTGCTGCTCGCGATTGCCGTCGCGATTTTCTGGCTCGATCGCGACGGCCTCAAGGACACGGTGGATGGCAGCGTGTCGTTTTCAGACATACTCTACTTTACGATGGTGACCGTTACCACCGTCGGCTACGGCGACATCGTGCCGATATCCGACCGAGCGCGCATGGTCGATGCCTTTCTGGTCACGCCGATCCGGATTTTTATCTGGTTTATTTTTCTGGGCACCGCCTATCGGATGGTTTTCCAGAAATTGATGGAGGACTACCGCATGTCAAGACTGCATGACCAGCTGAAGGACCACGTCGTCATCTGCGGCTACGGGGTTACGGGGCGTGCGGCCGCCAACGAATTGGTCGCCAAAGGGATGTCCGCGCGCAAGATCGTCGTGATCGACGAGGGGGAGCAGAATCTGCGCGAGGCCGCGCGCGCGGGCTTTAGCGGCCTGCGCGGCGATGCTGCGCGTGAAGACGTCATACG
>JAYWDM010000589.1:0-9321 GCA_043779885.1 Betaproteobacteria bacterium
CTGTCCGCCTGATAACACGAGACCGTCATCGCGTAATCGACGCCGAGTGCCGCGCCGCGGCGGATGATTTCCGCCTTCGGCAGATCGATGAGGGGCGTATGCAGCGTGAGCCGCGTGCCTTCCACCGCGGCCCTCGTCGCGAGATTCGCCAGCGCCTCGAACGCGCGCATGAATGCGGGCCGGCAATCCGGATAGCCGGAGTAGTCGACCGCGTTGGCGCCGAAAAAAATATGCTGCGCGCCGAGCACTTCGGCCCACGCGAGTGCGAGCGACAGCATGATGGTATTGCGCGCGGGCACATAGGTGATGGGAATGCCGGTGGTGACGCCGCGGACAGGCACCGCGATGCTGCGGTCGGTCAGCGCCGATGCGCCAAACGTGGCGAGATCGATGCTGACGAGGCGATGCTCATGCGCGCCGAGCGCCTGCGCGACACGCGCCGCGGCGTCGAGTTCGGCGCGATGGCGCTGGCCGTAATCAACGGACAGGCAATAGCACGTGTGCCCGGCATCGCGCGCCATCGCCAGCACGGTCGCCGAATCGAGGCCGCCTGACAGCAATACCACTGCGTTGCTCATGGCAAGTCCGCCTAGACCCGGTTCGCCTTCAGCGCAGCCAGCGGGTAGCGTGTCCCGCGCCAGGTGATGCCGCCGTCGCGCAGCGTAATGAATGTCGCGCGCCACAGTATCCAGACGAAAACCGCGGCCATCACCGGAAATCCCGCCGCATACCAGCGCGGCGCGCCGACCACCCGCGCGGTCTCCACGTATGCCGCGAGCAATACGCCGCAGGTCGCCGCATTCAGCGCGAAGGCCATGCCTGAAGTCACCGCGAGCGCGCCAAACGGCCAGACGAATATCAGCACCTGTGCGAGAGTTCCCAGCGCCATCGCCGCCACGCGGTAATCGACGCCGGCGAGCGAATTTTTCTCCAGCCCGCGCGCGAGCGCGGCCAGCGTCGGATACCACTCGACGCGCATGAGGCCGCCGCCGAACAGCATCTCCTGCGCGTAACCCGCGTCCTTGATGATCTTGCCGAGCTTGATGTCGTCGTCGGGCCGCAGCGCGATGCGGCGGTGCCCGCCCACCGCGCGGTAGACCCCGGCGCGCACCAGGTTGAACGCACCGATGCCGATAAAACAGCGGCTCTTCGCGTCCGGCGCCTTCCACGGCCGCGCGTAGAGCGTAAAGAACATCGTGAACGCTCCCATGAACATGCCGAGCAGCACGCCCGGGGCCACGACCTCCGGCGTAATGGCGATGTGGTCGCGACGCGCGTTCAGCGCATGGCTCACCGCGCGGGTGAGAACATCAGGCCGCATGACCACGTCGGCGTCGGCGAATACGAGTATGCCGCCGCTGGCTGCGCGCGCCCCGCATTCGAGCGCGTAATTCTTGCCGAGCCATCCCGCGGGCAACTCATCGATGCGCACCACCGTGAGGCGCGCGTCGCGCGCCGCTGTGCGCGCGAGTATGACCGGCGTCGCGTCGTTCGACCGGTCGTCGACGACGATCAGTTCATAGTCCGGATAATCCTGCGCGAGCAGCGCGTCGAGCGCGGCTTCGATGCCGCGCGCCTCATCGCGCGCCGCGATCACCACGGACACGCGCGGCGGCCGCGCGGGCAGTGCAGGAGCGATATCGCGCAGGAAACCGATCGATCGATTGCCGCGCACCAGAGCGCCCATCGCGGGCACCACGATCAGGAGCGTAGTCAGCGCCAGCCAGAACATGCCGCAAATGGCAGTGCGGGCCTAGCGGCCCGGCTGCTCGCCCCACAACTGTTTGTGCAATTGCGTCTGCAGGCGCACCGGCAACTGATCGCGCAATATCCAGTCCGCGAGCTGCGTGGCGGACAGATCATGGTACGCCGGTGAGAACAGCACCGGGCATATCGCGTCGAGGCGGCGCTCGGCGAGTTGCTGCTTCGCCCACGTGTAATCGGCCTCGCCGCAGATCACGAACTTGAGCTCGTCGCGCGCGGTCAGGTGCGCAAGATTGCCCCACAAATTTCTGGCGGCCTCGCCCGACCCCGGCGTTTTGATGTCGAGTATCTTCGCGACGCGGGCATCGACGCCCGACACGTCGATTGCACCGCTCGTTTCAAGCGATACCGAGTACGCGCGGTCGCACAGCGCGGTGAGCAGCGCGTGACAGCTTTTCTGCGCAAGCGGCTCGCCGCCGGTGACCGTGACGTAGCGCGTGCGATAGCGTGCCGCGGCGTCGAGCGCGTCCGCCACCGTCATGGTCGCGCCGCCCTGAAACGCATAGGCGGTGTCACAGTAGCCGCAGCGCAGCGGGCAGCCCGTGAGCCGGATGAACACCGTCGGCAGCCCTACGCGGCTCGTTTCGCCCTGCAGGGAAAAGAAAATTTCGGTGATGCGCAGCGTTGCCGCGAGCGGCGCGGCACTGGCGGACGCGCGCGATATGTCCGGCGCAAGGCTATCGACTGCCACGGTGTTGTCCGGTGCGCCGTTCACGCCGCCTCACTTGCCGCGCACGAAGCGGACGCCTACGGCCGGCCGGCCGCGGTGCCTGCGGACGGGGGCGCGATGGATCCCGGCACGTTGAATGCCGCCATGCGACGACGGGCTTTCTCCGCGGCCTCGCTGATGGGGTATCTGGCAACGATGTCTTCCAGCGTCCTGCGGCCGATTACCGCCTCGCCCATCTCGATCTGTGAACTCGCGATGTTAAGCATGGCGTCCGGCACGGTCGGGCTGTCGGGGTAGGTCTTGAGCAGGATTTGCTGGCTCGCGATCGCCAGCTTGAAATCGCGCAGGTTGAAATAGGAGTCCCCGATCCAGTATTGCGCGCGCGGCGCGAGCGTGCCCTTCGGGTGCTGCTTGATGAAATTCTGCAATGCGACGATCGCGCCCTGATAGTTGCCAAGGCGGCGCTGCGCCTGGGCCGCCTCATACTCGCGCGACTCCGCGCCGCTATCGACGTTGACGACCGCAACGGCAGGCGGCGCGGCGGAAGGCGGGGCCGGCGGCGCAGGCGGCACCGCGCCCGTTGCTGCCACGGGCGCCGTGGCCGGCGCAACCGCGGGCGGCGCCGCGGCGGCCGGCGTGCCCTGCTGCTCGATGCGGCGCATGCGCGTATCCAGATCCAGATACATGTCGCGCTGGCGTTTGGCGGAATTCTCGACGTTGTTGTTGAGCACTTCGATCTGGCCGCGCAGCTTGCTCATGTCGGCCTTGAGCGCCTCCAGCTGCGTAAAAAGATCGAGCAGCGCCTGGCTTTTCAGCGCTTCCTCGACCTTGGCGATACGCGCGTCGACCGCCTGCTGCCGGATCATTAACTCGCTCTTCACTTCATCGACACGTTTTTTCTCCACGGCAATCTGCCGGCGCGCCTCTTCGTCATCGAACAGCGCCGCGTGCGCCGGCAGACCGAGCACGGCAAAAAGCAAAACCGCGCCGCACTGTGCGAGTGCGGCGCGGCTCAGGCATTGCAGACGCACGCGTATCACCATGCAGGCGTTACTTGTCGCCCGCGTAACGGATGTCGCTGCGGCGGTTCTCGGAATACGCCGTTTCGTCGTGCCCCTGTGAGCGCGGCTTTTCCTCGCCGAAACTCACGCTCTCGATCTGCGCCTCCTCCACGCCGAGCAGGATCATCATCTGCCTGACGCTGTCGGCACGGCGCTGACCGAGCGCGATGTTGTATTCGCGGCTGCCGCGCTCGTCAGTGTTGCCTTCGATGGTGATTTTCTGCGCGCGATTCGCGCTCAAGTAGCGCGCATGCGCGGTAACGAGGGGCTTGTACTCGTCCTTGACGACCACGCTGTCGTATTCGTAATACACGCTGCGCTGCTTGTTCAGCATGCTGGCGGGATTGAGCGGATCCAGCGGATCGCCCCGGACCACCGGCGCGGTAGGTACCGTCACCACCGGTCTGGACGGCGGCGGCGGCGGGGTGGGTGTCGCTGTTTCGACGATGGGGGGCGCAGCCTTGCCTTCCATCACGTCCGCCGGCTTTTGCGCTTCCTGACTGGCACAACCCGCCAGCGCGCCGATTACCACCAAACTCAACCATAGTTTTTTCATAGGGTATCGCTCCTTGTCATGGGCTCTTGATCAGCGGGCCCCACGCCGGCTCACGCACGTCGCCCGCGTCTGCACTGAACCGCTGGCGTACGCGGCCGTCGCTGGATACCGCGGCTAATATACCATGCCCCCTGACCTCGGTTGCATAGAGAATGATCCTGCCGTTGGGCGCGAAGCTGGGCGATTCGTCGATGCCGTTCTCGGTCAGCAACTGCATCTGCCTGCTCACGAAATCCTGCAGCGCGACGTTGAAGCGCCCGCTTGCGCGCTGGATGAACACGAACGACTTGCCGTCGGGCGCATAGCGCGGGCTGACGTTGTAGCTGCCGTCGAACGTGAGCCGCTCGGGGTTGCCGCCCGCCACCGGCACGCGGTAGATCTGCGGACTGCCGCCGCGGTCCGACGTAAAAATCATGTGCTGGCCGTCAGGCGAAAAATTCGGCTCCGTATCGATCCCGCTGCTGTTGGTCAGCCGCACCGCGTTGCTGCCGTCGGCATTGACCACATAAATCTGTGAATTGCCGTCCTTCGTGAGCACGACCGCCAGTCGTTTGCCGTCGGGCGACCATGCCGGCGCGCTGTTGCTGCCTTTGAAATTCGCCAATACCGTGCGGCCACCGGTCACGAGCGACTGGATGTAGACGATGGGCTTTCTGCGCTCGAACGATACGTAGGCGAGCCGGGCGCCATCCGGCGCCCACGCGGGCGAGATGATCGGTTCGTTCGACGCGAGGATGGTTTGCGCGCTGGCGCCATCGGCGTCCGCGACCTGCAGTTCGAATCGCGTGCCGCGCTTGACGACGTAGGTGATGCGCGTGCTGAACACGCCGGCGTCGCCCGTCAGCTTCTCGTAAATCGCGTCGGCGATCTTGTGCGCGGTATTGCGCAACTGGTTTGCGCCGACCTGGTACGCAAAGCCGGTAAGCTGCGACTGCTTCAACACATCCATCAGGCGAAACCGCACATCCCAGGAACCGTTGGGCAGCGGCGACACGCTGCCGATGACGAGGGCATCCGCGCCGCGCGTTTTCCAGGTCGGATATTGCACGTCCGCAGGTTCGGACGGGACCGGATTCAACCCGCCGCTGTCGATGATCTTGAAAACTCCGCTGCGGGCGAGGTCGGCAGCGACGATGTCCGTCAGCCTTTGCGGCAACGCTTCTTCGCCTTTGAGCGGCGCGATAGCGATCGGCAGTTGCGTGGAGCCGAAACCGGTGATCTCGATTTTAAGCTGGGCATACGCGTTGGCGCTCACGGCGAGCCACAACGCAAGCAGGAACCGAAGGAGAGGCAGGCTGTTATTTTTCATTACGCCATATTTTACGGAATAATTCTTTAACACGTTTACTCTTGAGCATTGAACTTGAAGTTTAGTTCCCGGAAATCTTTCAGCAGCGCGGGGTCAGGCGGCATCGGCAACGGCTGCGCCCGGTTGATGGCGCGCTCGATGGCGTTGTCGTACGCCGGATTACCGCTCGGGCGCCTGAGTTTCGCGCCCAGCACGTTGCCATCCGGCAGCATGACAACGTCGAACTCGGCCTCCTCGTTGCCCTTGAGGTTCGGCGGCTTGACGATGAAGCGTTTGATTTTGTCGCTGATGCCCTTCTTGTATTTCTCGATCTGACTCTGGCGCGCCGCCACCGCCTGCGCCGCCACCGCGCGCTGCGCCTCCACCTGTTCGCTGGCAAGACGCTGCGCGTCAGCCTGCTCCCGTTTCTGGGCGGCCTGCGCGTCGTCTTCGCGTTTCTTCGCTTCCTTTTGCTTGTCCTCGACGAGGCGGCGCTCTTTCTCCGCCTTTTCCTTCTGCTTTTCCTTTTCCTTCTCTTTCTCCTTCAGCGCAATGTCGGGCTTCGCGACTTCCGGTTTAGCGACCGGCTTGGGCGGCGCGGGTTCGACTTTGGGCGGCACCACCGGCTTGACCTCCGGCGTGGGCGGCGGGGGTGGCGGCGGCTCAACGACTTTCGGCGGCGCCGGCGACGGCGGGGACCACAGATCGACAATATTGACCTGCGGCTCGGATTTCTTCTGCCACGTGACGCCAAACACGAGGAGCGCTATGAACATGAGGTGCAGCGTGGACGCAATCGCGCCCGAGATCACTTTCTCCTGCGGGGTGGTATGGGCGCTGGCGTAATACATGGCGCGCGGCGCGCGGTTTTACTGGCTGCGCGGCTTGACCATCAAGCCGACCTTATTGACGTGGTTTTGCTGCAGCATGTCCATCACATCGAGGACGGACTCATAGCGCACGTCTTTGTCGGCGGCGATCACTACCGCCTGCTCGGGGTTTTGCGCCTGCTTCTGCTTGATTGCCGCGATCAGGTCGTTGCGGGTGACCTTGCGCTCATCGCTTCCCGCGGCGCGGTCACGCAGCCACAGCGATTGATCGGTACGGATGGAAACTTCGAGCGGCGCCACCGGCGGGTTCGAGGTCTTGCCGATCGAGGGCAATTCGACCTGTCCGGGGTTTATCAGGGGTGCCGTCACCATGAATATCACCAGCAGCACCAGCATCACGTCGATGTAGGGCACGACGTTGATCTGGTTCATCAGCCGCCGGCCGCCGCGTTTTTCAATCAGCATGTGCGCCTCCGCTTCAGCCCTGACGCTGCAAAATGTTGGAAAATTCCTCCATGAACGAATCAAAGCGCGTGGCGAGCCGGTTAAGGTCGCCGGCGAAGCGGTTGTAGGCGACGACCGCCGGAATTGCCGCAAAGAGCCCCATGGCGGTGGCAATCAGCGCCTCGGCGATGCCGGGAGCGACCGTGCCGAGCGTCGCCTGCGCGACCTGGGCCAGGCCGCGGAACGAGTTCATGATGCCCCATACGGTGCCGAACAAGCCGACATACGGGCTGACCGAGCCGACCGAGGCCAGGAACGACAGGTGCGATTCGAGGATTTCCATCTCCCGCTGGTAGGTCGCGCGCATCGCGCGCCGCGTGCCATCCATTACCGCCGCAATGTTTTGCACCGTATGCTGCCCGGGTTGACTGCGCAGCTTGGTGAACTCGCGAAAACCCGCCTCGAAAATGCGTTCGAGCGTGCCGGAAGCATCGCGCGAGTTGATCGCGCGCTGAAAAAGCTCATTCAGATCGCCGCCGCTCCAGAAATCCTTTTCGAACCTGTCGGACTGCCTGGACGCGCGCCGAAACGTGAAAATCTTGATGAAAATGTAGTACCACGAAAACATCGAGCACAGCAGCAACCCGGCCATCACCAGCTGCACCAGTACGCTGGCGCCGGTGATCAGGCTCAGAACCGACATATCGTGCGTCACGTTCATGCTTGCCTCATCGCGAATTTTTCAAGGATGGAGTGCGGTATTCTAACGGGCCTGAATGACTGCGTGTTGACGCACGCGACCGTGACCTCGCCGCTCACCAGGCACTGCGCGCCGCGCCGGACCGATTGCGCGATCTCCAGGAGGCTGCCGCGCGCGCGGCGCAACATCACCGTCACTTCGAGCTCGTCGTTGAACAGCGCGGGCCGCAGATATTCAACCGCCAGCGCGCGCACCACGAACACCACGTTATGGTCGTGCATGAGCGTCGTCTGCTCGAAGCCGAGCGCGCGCAGCCACTCGGTGCGCGCGCGCTCCATGAATTTGAGGTAATTAGCGTAGAAAACGACCCCGGCCGCATCGGTATCCTCATAATAAACGCGCACCGGCCACACGAACATTGCGCAATTCGGGTCGTGAGCGTCAGGTTGGCGATTTAAACGTGGGCGCATGGGTTGAGGGGTTAAACCAAAACAATATTGCCTGCCGCTAGATCGGCGCCACGTGCAATACGCGCTCGCTGCCGGCAGCCGCCTGCGGTGGCACGGGCGCGATTTCGTAGACCCATGATCGCGTCATGTGCCACCCGCGGAAGCGCACCACCAGTTCGGGCGGCAGCGTGATCTGTATGCGCGCCGAACCATTCCCGGATTCCGCGCCGCGCTGCAGCGTTTGCCGCACCTGCGCATACACGGCGCGGCGCGCGTCCAGCGGCAGATCCGGCTTGCCGAACTGGCGGGCGAGATCGTGTTTGATCTGCACGTACGACGCATTGATGCGCTGGCTGAGCCAACGGTCCTTGATATCGTAATATTGCACGCGCGCCGCGTCGTCATGCCCGATGGTCCTGAGCCATTCGCCCGGCAAGGTTTCATGCGCGCATCCGCGCACGCGCAGGCGCAGGCGGAAGTCGTCATCCTCGGCGCCCCAGCCCTGCAGCACTTCGTCATAACCTTCCAGCCCGATGAAGTCTTCGCGCGCGCAGATGATGGTGCCCGCGGCGTCGAACCGGGCGTCCGCCATCGAATAAAAACCGCCATGGTGCAAACGCGGCAGCGCCTGCTCGACGAAGCGATCGTCGAGCAGGCTGTCCGCATCGACGAAACACAACCATTCAGCGCGCGCCGCCTGCGCGCCAAGATTGCGCGCGTGCGCCATGTTGAAAACCGGGGCGTTGCCGATCTGCACTACGCGCGCGGCGGGATATTCTTCCGCAACCCACCCGCCACTGCGTTCCGGGCAGTCGTAGTCCACCACGATGACCTCGGCGCGCGGCTGCGCAACCATGCGCGGCAGCGCTTGCTTGAGCAGGGAAAGGCGGCCTTTGCAGGTCGTAATCAGGCTGATCGCCGGGGCCGCCGCCGACTCGGTCACCGTGGCGGTTCCTCCCACAGATCGGGCATGACGAGAGTTTTCGGTTGCGCGAGGCCAAAGTGGCGGTAGGCGGCGACCGTCGCGATACGGCCGCGCGGCGTGCGCTGCAAATAGCCCTGCTGGATCAGGTACGGCTCCAGCACGTCTTCGATGGTATCGCGCTCTTCGCTGATGGCCGCGGCGAGGTTATCGACGCCGACCGGGCCGCCGGCGAATTTTTCGATCACCGCCAGCAGCAGTTTGCGGTCCATCACGTCGAGTCCGAGCGGATCGACATCGAGCATCCGCAACGCCGCGTCGGCGACCTCCTGGGTGACCTTGCCGTCAGCCTTGACCTGCGCGTAATCGCGCACGCGCCGCAGCAAACGGTTGGAGATGCGCGGGGTCGCGCGCGCGCGGCTCGCTATTTCACGCGCGCCGTCGGCGTTGACCTCGATTTCGAGCAACAGCGCCGAGCGCGCGACGATGCGCGTCAACTCCTCGACGGAATAAAACTCGAGCCGCGCCACGATGCCGAAGCGGTCGCGCAGCGGATTGGTCAGCATGCCGGCGCGCGTGGTGGCGCCGATCAGCGTGAACGGCGGCAGGTCGAGCTTGACCGAGCGCGCGGCAGGGC
>JAYWDM010000590.1:0-3264 GCA_043779885.1 Betaproteobacteria bacterium
GGCACGGCGCGGCAAGCGGCTGATCATGTTTTATTTTTCACGCCCGGTTGTGGTTTGCGTAATGACGTGGCTGGCGTGCGGCGGCGCCCGTGCCCAGACCCCTGATGTTTTTCCTGAACGGCCTATTACGCTGATTTGCCCGTGGACCGCGGGCGGCAATACCGATATTGCGTTGCGCGCCCTCGCTGACGCCGCGGCAAGACATCTCGGTAAACGCATCATCATAGAAAACAAGCCCGGTGCGGGCGGCGCGCTCGGTCCGCAAAACATGGCTGCCGGCGCCAAGCCCGACGGCTACACGTTGTCGCAAATCCCGCTCGGCGTGTTCCGGCTGCCGCACATGGTGAAGACGGCTTTCGATCCGCTCAGCGATCTGACGTGGATACTCAACGTTGCGGGCTATGAATTCGGCGTCAGCGTGCGCGCCGATTCGCCGTGGAAGACGTGGGACGAATTCATCAGCTACGCGAAATCCAATCCGGGTAAAGTGAACTTCGCGAGTCCCGGCATTGGCACCAGTCTGCATTTGACCATGGAGGATCTGTCCGGCCGGCTCGGCATTCAGTGGCTGCACGTGCCGTACAAAGGCAGCGCCGACGCGGTCACCGCGCTGCGCGGCAGCCAGGTGATGGCGCAGGCCGGCTCCCCGCCATGGGAACTCATCGATGCCGGGCAGGTCCGCCCGCTCGTCATGTGGGGCGAGAATCGCACGCCGCGCGCGCCCGGCGTGCCGACGCTGAAGGAACTCTACGGCATCGTCGCCAATTCGCCGTGGGGCATCGCCGGGCCCAAAGGCATGGACGCGAAGGTGGTCAGGATTTTGCATGATGCGTTCCGGCGCGCGATCGACGATCCGGCGTTCGTCAGGGCGCTCGACCGCGTCGGCATGGCGCCTTACTACATGGGCGGCGACAACTACCTGCAGTGGGCGCGCCGCGCGGCCGAGGAGGAGCGGCGTGCGGTTGAGCGGTTGGGGCTGAAGCCGTAATTACGCGGTTCGTGCTGATGTATGGAAGCACATATTCACGACTGCAAAAAACCGACGCCCTTGCATACATCAGGGCGAACGGTTGTTTTATGCGCCGGAGTCCTTACTTCCGCGGCATCGGCTCGTCGAGGAACAACTGCACCTCGCGGAAAAGCTGCATGCGGTTTTTCTCCATCATCACCGAATGCGTGCCTTCGCCGATCACCACCAGCCGCTTGTAGGGCGCCGAGGTCAGTCGTGCGAAATATCCCCGCGCCATCTCGGGCGGCGTATCGGAGTCCCATTCGGCGACGATGACAAGTGTAGGCACGCGCACGTTTGCCGGGTCGTACTGCATCTTGCCGGCGCCGAAGAAGTCGCGCGTGTCCTGGGTCGAGCCGCTCGGCGCGCGGATGACCGGCGGGTTCTGTTTCGCGCCCCACGGGTCGGTCGCGAACGTCGCCTCGGCCCACGCGTTGAACCACGCGTCCGGCATCAGGTCCTGGTGTTTGCCGGGCGGCAGTCCGAAACCCTTGCGCTCCTTGGCCTGCGCGACGGTGACCATGCGGTAGGCGCCGAGTTTGGCCGCGCCCGAGTCGGTCAGCGATTTGCCGCCGGTGCGCATCCAGCCCGTCGCGTAGAGCCCGAGCTTGTTTACTTTCTCGTTGTTGTTGATCGTGTAGTGCGACATGATGCGCGTGCCCCACGACCAGCCGAGCAGGTTGATTCTGTCGACGCCGCGCCGCTGGCGGATAAAATCGACCACCGCGCCCACGTCCTTCGCCGCGACGTCGGTGCGCACGATCGGCGCATTGTTCGCCGCCGGCTGGTCCATCTCCGGTGGGCGCGTGGACTTGCTGAAGCCACGCACGTCGACCAGATAGACATCGTAGCCGCGGCTCGCGATGTATTCCATCCACGACACGCCGTCGAGTTTCAAGTCGAACGAGGTTTCGGCGGGGTAGGTCGCGCCGTGCACGAACAGCACGATGTTGTCCTTCGTGAACTGCGTCATGCCCGCAGGCCGCTTGTTGCGCACGTAGAGCTGGATGCCGGGGTCCACCGCGGGGACCATGAATTCTTCGGTGTCGAGCTTGACGGAATCGGCGGCCTGCATGGTGGTGCACCCCGTGCTGATCAGCGTTGCGCATGCGAGCATGACGGCCGCAGGTCCGCGGCGGAAAAGCGATCTCATGTTGTTCTCCCCCTTAGTGTGGCAGCCTCATTATAGGCGCGGCGGCTGATCGCGCACAATGCGCCCGTCGCCGCGGTGCAAAAGCGGATGACGGGAAGGAAACTAAGCGGCTGCCGGATGCAATTCAATTTCATGCCGGGTTGCGCGTCGCGTACAATACCGCTCATGATCAGAACCCGCTTCGCTCCCAGTCCCACCGGCTACCTGCATGTCGGCGGCGCGCGCACGGCGCTGTTCTGCTGGGCGTACGCGAAGAAGCACGGCGGCATATTCATCCTGCGGGTTGAGGATACCGACCTGGAACGATCGACGCAGCAATCGGTGCACGCGATACTCGACGGTATGCAATGGCTGGGCCTGGCGAGTGACGAGGGTCCGTTCTACCAGATGCAGCGGCTGCACCGCTATAAGGAGGTCGCGCAGCAGTTGCTCGACGCCGGCCACGCTTATCGCTGCTATTGCTCGAAGGAAGACCTCGATGCGATGCGCGAGGCGCAGCGCGCGCGCGGCGAGAAGCCGCGTTACGACGGGCGCTGGCGCGACGCGCGGGAAAAACCGCCCGCCGGCGTGACACCGGTGCTGCGCTTCAAGACGCCTCTGCACGGGGACGTGACCTGGGACGACCAGGTCAAAGGGCCGATCACGGTCGGCAACCAGGAACTCGACGATCTCGTCATCCTGCGCGGCGACGGAGTGCCGACGTACAACTTTGGCGTCGTCGTCGATGACATCGACATGCACATCACGCATGTGATCCGCGGTGACGACCATGTAAACAACACGCCGCGGCAGATCAACATGTATAAAGCGCTCGGCGCCACGCTGCCGAAGTTCGCGCACCTGCCGATGATACTGGGCAGTGACGGCGAGCGGCTGTCGAAGCGCCACGGCGCCGTGAGCGTCATGCAGTACCGGGACGAGGGATTTTTGCCCGAGGCGCTGGTGAATTATCTTGCGCGGCTGGGCTGGTCGCACGGCGACGAGGAGAAATTTTCACGCGAGCAGCTCATCGAGTGGTTCGATCTTGCGCATATCAGCAAATCGCCGGCGCGCTTCGATCCCGAAAAACTGGCGTGGCTCAACCAGCAGTACATCAAGGCGG
>JAYWDM010000591.1:0-9289 GCA_043779885.1 Betaproteobacteria bacterium
CGCGCAACCGCTGCCTGAGCGCCGCCGCTGCCTCAAGCCGCTGTTCGTTCGTCAGATGCCGGCCGAATTCAATCGGCTTGCCGTGCGAACGCAAACTAAGCGAGCCGCCATCCCGCGCGCAGATTACCTGCGTCCAGCAGCGGTTGAACCGGAACCGCTGCAGGCGTTTGTCGTCAGCCACCTCGATTTCCACCACGTCGCCCGTAATCGTCAGCAGTTCGTAATCGTGCGCGTGACGCTCGATCCAGCGCCACGCCAAATACAACACCAGCACTTCAATACCCGCGAACGGCAGGATCAACCATGCGCCGAGGAACGCAAACGCGGCGGCAATGCCCAGGGACACAAACGCGATGAGACCGAAGCCAAAAATCCGGTCAAATGAGGTCAGGGAATTGTTGCGGCGGGCGGCCAACGCATAGCCAGACTCCCCTCCCGCCGTACGCTCCATTGAACCGCTCCCGAAACACGCTGACGCGCGAAAAACCATGCGGAATCTATCACATGCGGCGCCTCCTAGGCAACCAAGTAACCGAGCAGCGTGGTCAGGATCGGGCTTCGCACGGCACGCGTTCGCGCGCAACGTGTTTCAGGCAAGTGTCGACAGATCAAGCAGCGCGGCGATGCGCGCGGGATCCGCTGCCGCGGTGAATTCGATCGTGCCCAGGAGCGGCGCCGCGAGCCGCTCAGCCAGCGCGCGCGTATTCTCAGCCGCAACCGGCATGGCGGGGTCGATCCCGTTGGCGATCCAGCCCGCAAGCCTGAGTCCGCGGGTGCGGATAACTTCCGCGGTCAACAACGCGTGGTTAAGGCAGCCCAAACGCAGGCCGACGACCATGATTACCGGCAATCCGAGGTAACGCGCCAGATGCGCGGTGTCTTCGTGGCGGTTTAGCGGCACGCAAAAGCCGCCCACGCCTTCGACGATAACTACATCCGCGATCTGCACAAGTTGCGCATACGCCCGCCTGATATGCACGAGATCGATGGTTATACCGGCCTGTTCCGCCGCGATATGCGGTGCAATGGGCGGCTCGAAACAATACGGATTGACCAGCGCAAGCGGGGCCTCAATGTTGCTCGAGCCGCGCAGCATTCGCACATCTGCATTGACGGGAATTCCACCGCTGCGCTCCACGCCCGCGGCGACTGGCTTCATGCCGACCACCCGCCTGCCGG
Organism: Betaproteobacteria bacterium; assembly: GCA_043779885.1. Lineage (GTDB taxonomy): Bacteria > Pseudomonadota > Gammaproteobacteria > Burkholderiales > SG8-41 > PALSA-1004. The sequence continues at coordinate 1,180 of JAYWDM010000591.1, forward strand.
TGGCGGCAAACGCATGCAGCAATGCGCACGCGATCAGGGTCTTGCCGACGCCGGTGTCAGTGCCCGTGACAAAAAAACCGTGCGGCTTGAAATGCGCGGCGTCAGGCATCACGGCCATCGTCAGTTCGTCGACCTGATCGGGATAATGAGCCTGCCGTCCGCGGTGAGGCGCGACTGCGGCACCCAGGCGTGACCGTAAATCACTTCGAACGTCGCCGGCAGCCTGCCGTCGCGCTGAAACGCCGCATAGTTGCGCTCAACGGTGGCAAGTGTCGCGCGCGCCGTCATTCCCTGCCGGCGTCCGCTGGTCACGTTGTGCGCGCCGATTGCTTTCAGATCGTGCATCAGCGCGCGCACATCGGCATAGGTCAGCGTTATGTATTCCATATCCATCACCGGGTCCGCGAACCCGGCGTGCCCCAGCATGTCACCCAGATCGTGCATGTCGATAAACTGGTTGACGTGCGTGTAGCGGTCGGTACTCCGGTAGGCGGCACGCAACTCTTTGAGCGTATCAGGGCCGAAAGTACTGAACATCAGCAGGCCGCCGGGCGCGAGCACCCGCCGCAGTTCGGCAACAGCGCGCGGCGGCTCGTTCACCCACTGCAGGGCGAGATTCGACCACACCATGTTCGCGCAGCCTGCGCGCAACGGCAGGTGTTCGATGTCGCCGCACACTGGCACCACGCCGCGACCGCGCATGCGGCTCCACCAGGACATGCGCGCGCAGGCGCGCCGCACCATGCCGGGCGCGATATCGAGCGCATACAAAGCCGCCCGCGGATAACGGGCATGCAGCGCCGCGATAACGTTGCCGGTACCGCAGCCGGCGTCGAGTATCGCGGCCGGCGCGAGTTTGACGTAATCCAGCCGCGCCAGCATGCGCCGGCAAACCTCGTGCTGCAGTACTGCCGCCGCGTCATAGCCGGCTGCGGCGCGCTCGAATGCGCGCCGCAGCAGTCGCTTGTCCACCGCTGATTCATGTTCCACGGCAAAATTCCATGATGAGCCGCGCGGTGCGCTGCGGTTGCGCGACCAGCGGCGCGTGCGCGGTTTGCGCGAACACCTCGAGCGTCGCGCGCGGCAGATTGCGCTGCAGGAATTCACCCGCCGCAAGCGGCACGATGGCATCGCACGCACCGTGCAATAGCAGCGCCGGCTGCGCAATGTGCCGCAGGTTTGCGCGCAAATCCGTTTCCTTCAGTATTTGCAATCCCGCAGCGAGTGCCGCCGCGACCGGTTCGCCATGCGCCAGCAGCCCCTCGCGCAGCCGCCGCGACACCGTGCGCCGGTGCCTGTCGCCATGCGCCTGCAGTTTGTTAAATTGCAGCATTGCCGCGCGCCAGTCGCGCGCAAGGCTGAGCGCATATTCCTCGAGCACCGCGGCTTCGATGCCGCATTCCCAGTCCGCTCCCCGCACAAAGCGCGGCGTGCCCGCGACCAGCACGAGGCGCTCGACCTGGCCGGGCCGGGTGAGCGCCCAGTTCATCGCCAATTGTCCGCCCAGCGACCATCCGCAAACCGTTGCGTGCGGCGGCGACGCGGCGGCCAGCGCCGCAGTTACGGCGTTGAGTTCGTACGGCGTGCAGGTGCTGCTTGCGCCATGGCCGGGCAAGTCGACAGCGTGCACGCGAAATTGTTGCATTAGCCCGGTCACGGCGTCATCCCACAGGCTGGCATTCATGCCCCAGCCGTGGAGCAGCACGAGATCGGGGCCGCTGCCGCTACTCTCGACATGCAAACCCATTAAAGCTTCACCGCGAAGGACGCAACGGAAATCAACCGAGCAATCCGCGCAGGGATTAATGCCCGTGCCGACAGCCGATTGCCGCCGCGGTTGAATCGCATCCGGAACTTGAAGTATTTACGCGTCATTTGCAGTTCAGGATTTTTTTTCCACTTCACACAATGCCTCGATGAGGTGCGCGACGTCCTCGTCGCTGTGCGCCGCCGACAACGAGATTCGCAACCGCGCACTGCCCTGCGGCACCGTCGGCGGCCGAATGGCCGGAACCTGCACGCCACGCGCCGCCAGCGCCGCGGCGACGCGCAGCGCCTCGTCGTTGCCGCCGATGACGAGCGGCTGGATCGCCGTACTGGACGGCAGCAGCCGCCAGCGCAATCCCGCGACGCCCTGCTTCAGTTGATCGATCAGCCGCGCGAGCGCATCGCGCCGCCACTGCTCGGCGGCGATGATCTCAACGCTCGCGATCAGCGCGTGCGCCAGCAGCGGCGGCGTCGCCGTTGTATAGATGTAAGTACGGGCGCGCTGCACCAGCATTTCGATCACGTCTGCTGCGCCGCCAACGAATGCGCCCGACACGCCGGCCGCCTTGCCGAGCGTCGCCATGTAGATAATGCGCGGCGACGCGAGGTTGAAATGCCGCAGCACGCCGCCGCCGCGCGCGCCGAGCACGCCAAAGCCGTGCGCGTCGTCGAGCACGAGCCACGCATCAAAGCGCTCGCATAACCGCAACAGCTCCGGCACCGGCGCGATATCGCCATCCATGCTGAAGACGGCGTCGGTGACCACCAGCTTGCGCCGCGCGGCAGACGCCGCAAGCAGCCTTTCAAGTGCGGCAAGGTCGCCGTGCGCATAGCGCCTGAACTGCGCGCGCGACAGCAACGCCGCATCATTCAACGAGGCGTGGTTGAGCTTGTCCGCGAACACCGCGTCCGCGCGCCCGGCGAGCGCGGTCACGATGCCGATATTCGCCATATAGCCGCTCGAGAACAGCAGCGCGCGCGGCAGGCGCACGAAGCGTGCGAGAGTCTCTTCGAGCTTCTGGTGCGGCGCCGTGTGACCCAGTATAAGGTGCGAAGCGCCGGCGCCGACTCCGTAGCGTTGCGCGCCGTCGCGCGCTGCCGCGACCAGCCGCGGGTCCGCGGCCAGGCCAAGGTAATCGTTGCTGCAGAAGGCGACGGCCGCGCGCCCGTCGACCACGACGTGGGCGCTTTGCGGACTGTCAAGAATGCGGCGCTGGCGCCTGAGGCCGCGGGTGTCAAGCGCTGCAAGCTCGGCGGCAAGATCGTCAAATGACATGAGGTGCAGAAGGGCGTGAGCCGGTAAGGCGTTAGAGGGACGCGGGGACCAGGCAGTTTCAGCAACAGCGACGATACTACTCGCGTCGCTCCTCATCGCTTACCGCTTACCGCTCACTCCTCACCGCCAGCGGATACATCCCGAGTTTATCCATCAACGCGCGATCGTGCTCAGCTTCGGGGTTGCCGGTGGTCAGCAGCTTGTCGCCGTAAAAAATCGAATTTGCCCCGGCGAAAAAGCACAGCGCCTGGATGCCTTCGGACATTTCCCGGCGTCCCGCCGACAAACGCACCATCGCTGCCGGCATGGTGATGCGCGCGCACGCGACGGTGCGCACGAACTCGAGCGGATCGAGCTGCGCGGTGCCGTGCAGCGGCGTGCCCGCAACCTGCACGAGATTGTTGATCGGCACGCTTTCCGGGTAGGGATCGAGGTTGGCGAGTTGCGCGATGAGCGCGGCGCGCGTGCGCCGCGTCTCGCCCATGCCGACGATGCCGCCGCAGCAGACGTGGATGCCGGCTTCCCGCACTTTGCCCAGAGTATCCAGACGGTCATCCTGCGTGCGCGTCGTGACGATTTCGCCGTAGAATTCCGCCGCGGTATCCAGGTTGTGGTTGTAGTAATCGAGCCCCGCCGACTTGAGCTGCGCGGCCTGGCCTTCCTTCAGCATGCCGAGCGTTGCGCAGGTTTCCATGCCCAAACCGCGTACTGCTTTCACCATATCGATCACGCGGTCAAGGTCGCGCTGCTTGGGCCCGCGCCACGCTGCGCCCATGCAAAAGCGCGTCGCGCCATTTTGTTTGGCCGCGCGGGCCGCGGCAACCACGGCATCCAGCGCCAGCATCTCTTCGTTGTCGACACTGGTGTGATAGCGCGCCGCCTGCGGACAGTAGCCGCAATCTTCCGGGCACCCACCGGTCTTGATCGATAATAGAGTCGACAACTGCACAGCGTTGGCGTCGAAGTTTTCGCGGTGTACGCCGTGCGCGCGATACAGCAGTTCGTTAAATGGCAGGTCGAACAACGCCGCGATCCCATCGACACTCCAGCGGTGGCGGCCTACGCTGTCGGCCACCGTTGCGTTTGCTGCGTTGAGAGAAGTGGTATCCATGGGTTCATGGCTCGCAGGTTAAGGTAAAAAATACGTCAGATCATGAGCTTCGCATCATCAGCGATCACCCGGCGCCTGTCAAACTGGCGCGGTCGGTTTTTGAACAACTGCACGCGGTTTGGTCAGTATCCCTTGACAACAAGTAATCGTTTCTGTAGCATTGGAATCGTCAACGGAGACCTCCATGAAATACACCTTTCTTCAGTTTCGCAACCAATACCCGAACGACGAAGCCTGCCTTGATGCGATCATGGCGAGGAAGAATCTAAAGTCATGCCCCGGTTGCGGCGTGGTAGATGCCAAATTCCACCGCATTGAAGGCCGTCGCGCCTTTGCCTGCCAATGGTGCGGCCACCATGTCTATCCATGCGCCGGAACGGTCTTCGATCATTCCAGCACGCCGCTTATGCTGTGGTTCCATGGTATGTATCTCATGACATCAACACGCAACGGCGTGAGCGGCAAAGAGTTACAGCGTCAGCTCGGAGTAACCTACAAATGCGCGTGGCGCATCGGCCACCAGTTGCGCGAACTCATGTCCGCAAGGGACAAAGCGAACACACCGCCTCAACTATCCGGCCATGTCGAGATCGACGAAACACTCGTCGGCGGCAAGATTCGTTCAAAGATGAAAGTGGGCCGCAGGAACCGGGGACAGCACCTTGAAAACAAAACCACCGTTATGGGGCTGGTCGAGCGTGGCGGCGCGTTCAAAGGCCACGTTGTTGAGAATAACCGAAAGTCGAGCCTACTGCCCCATATCGTTAACGACGTGAAGCCGGGCACCACGATCAGCACCGATGAACATTCCGCTTACCGTAAACTTGGAGATCTCGGTTTCCCGCACGGCACTGTTAATCATCGTGACGAGCAATGGAAACACGGCATTCATTGCACGAACATGGTCGAGGGTTTCTGGTCACACCTGAAACGCGGTATCGTCAGCACGCACGTTTCAGTATCGCGCAAATGGTTGCAGAACTATGTAGATGAATTCGCGTTCCGCTATAACAACCGCGAAGCGCCTGCCGATATGTTCCAGCGGATGCTGGCGCAGATCAGCAACCCTACCTCGGCTTAACACCTAGCACAGCATCATCAAATAGCTGCTCGAAACGCTGCCTGTTCCCAAATTCCGGAACAGGCTGGCGGTCGGGCAGTCTTTTTTTAGCCGATTTACGGATGGTCTTGTTTTTTCTCGTTTTCTTCACAATTAGCGCCTATTGCAATTAAATGCGGGAACCCATAAAATTTATGGGTGTCCAATATTGTGCCATTGACGATGAACGATGCAACGCTGCGGCGGCGGTCGCCGTTGATTCATCAAGAATGATCTTACCACTGCACGCGAAAAAACAGATGCGAAAGCGAAGAGTTACTGATTTGCAAGTGCTTCATGTACTACGTAAGGGAGTAATTGTAGAGCATGCACATCAAAATATTTACGGGAATTGGCAATGCACTTTAGAGGCTTTAATTGCAGGGGATCGAATAAAGGTGGCGGCAGCACTTATTAATATCCAACCCGCTGAGTCAGTAGTTGTTATAACAGTTATGAATTGAGGAAGAAATGACCACGCCCATGTATCACTACACTGAATCTGGCCTCGGCAATGTGTGGCTGAAAAATGGCTATGTCATGAAAGATACCGCCTACGGGGAGGGCGTATCAATTCAAGACGTAGAGGGATTGCATAAATTGATCGGCACGCTCATAGCCAAACGACCAAAAATCACCGGCAAAGAATTGCGGTTTCTCAGAAAAGAAATGGACATGTCACAATCCGCCCTCGGATCATTACTTGGGACATCCGAACAAAATATTTCCCTTTGGGAGCGGAGAGGGAATATACCGAAAGTCAGCGACCGCTTAGTTAAATTGATCTACCTCGAACATGTGAACCCTGACGGGAATATCAAAATTCGAGAGTTAATAGATCGGCTTAACGAAGAAGACGCGCGACAAGAAGAGCGATTAGAACTTGAAAAGCGTCACTCTTCATGGAGGGAAGCCGCATGAAGATGTGACCTAAAACAACTGGCGCAGGCACTTGCGACAGTTATTTTTAACCACTAGAATTAGTACACCAAGGAGGGGGTGTGCACTAGCTGTTGTGGCTGTGCCCTACCCCCATTTTATTGCCCAAAGGATACCCTCCATGAGGAGATGATTCAGCGCTTTCGTTGCCCGGCGCACGACACCACCGGCGCGGAAGCCAAAGAGAAAGCCCGTAACAGTCCAACCTTCGCGGGGCGAGAACTGATACGGGCCGTGGTGGTGCTGCTTCAAACAACGGGGCGGGTTTGGTGCTGGGTTCGCTTCCTAGGCTACTCCCTATGGGGTTCGATTCCCCACCGCTCCATTTTGGTTCTACAACTGGCATTCCTAAATAGGAACACTTTTATGTTACAAGTTACTTGGGTCAAATGCAATAAAGGCAACCAATATTGCCCGCTGGAAAACGTCGATTTAAGAAACGTAACTGCCTCTGGCGTATATGTAATTTGGCATTCCGGCAATCCAGGCCGAACCGTTCGCGTCGGGCAAGGTGATATTGCTGATCGCGTGAGCGTCCACCGTCGAAACCACATCATTACGCAATACGCCAAATATGGGACGCTTTATGTCACATGGGCAGCGGTATCGGCACATTATCTGGATGGCGTTGAGCGGTATCTTGCCAATTATCTTCAGCCACTAATCGGAGATGCTTTCCCAGATGCTCAGGCAATTGCTGTGAATTCCCCGTGGGCGTAACACAATTCATGCCCGCCAAAATTGCGTCGGCAGTTTCAATAAGCTTCATGTACTGAAACCACGCCCAAGGTGGCTCCTGACCGCCAGCGATTTTGTCTCTAGCCCATTGCCGCACTTCCTGTAACTGAAGTGCGGCTTTTTCATCTGTGGCGTTCATAATTTAGTTTCCAATAACCCCGCCAAGGCGTCTGTACGATAGATCACACAACTATATGTCATCTACCGAACGAACCCACTCGTTAGTGGGTTGACGACTATCAGCCCATTCAATCAATTTGGCAACCTTGCCAAGGTTTACCATTTTATGCGGTTTTTTCATTACTTGTCATCAAGGGTCATATGCACGCGGTTTGCACAAGCCACGCTGCCGCAGCACTGCCTGTTATGCAGCGCGCCCGCATCTGCCCAACCGCTTTGCCACGACTGCTATACGCGCCTGCCATGGCTCCCCGCGGCACGCTGCCCGCAATGTGCGCTGCCCACCCCCGCCGGCAACATCTGCGGCGCGTGCCTGGGCGATCCGCCGCGCTTCGATGCCGTGGCCGCGGCGTTTGCCTATGAGTGGCCGCTGTCGACGCTGATTCATCACTACAAATATGCGGGCAACCTTGCGCTTGCGCGCCTGCTGGCGAACGCGCTCGGCACGTGCATTGCAACGCCGGTTGATCTCGTTCTGCCGATGCCGCTAGCACCGCAGCGCCTGCGCGAACGCGGCTTCAATCAGGCGCTTGAAATGGCGCGCATCATCAGCCGCGCAAACGGCCTCCCGCTGGCGGTGAACGCGTGCCGGCGGGTGCGCGACAGCGCGCCGCAGGCCGCGCTGCCGTGGCACGAGCGTGCGAAAAACATTCGTGGCGCGTTTGTGTGCGACGCCGACCTGACCGGCAAGCGCGTCGCCGTGATCGACGACGTGCTGACGACGGGCGCGACACTCAACGAACTCGCGCGCAACCTGCGCCAGGCGGGCGCGCTCGAAATTCACGGCTGGGTCGTCGCGCGGACGTTGAAACAGGATTGAGGATTTGCGATTCAGTATCCAGTGCAAGCGCGATGCGGCCAGTAACTGCTACTGCCGGGAAACTCTGCATACCGCATCCTGAGTCCCGACTCTTTTACTGCAACTGCCTGAGTCGCTGGTCGACGAACGCCTGCAGTTCCGGATTCAGCGTGTTGCTCGCCCGGGCGCGGCGAAATGCGT
>JAYWDM010000592.1:0-3253 GCA_043779885.1 Betaproteobacteria bacterium
ATTGCTGGCCGCTGCCGTGCGCGCAAGAATTCAAACCGCAAAACGAGGATGACAACCATGGAAACGCAGAATCACTTTGACACGGACGCAACTGCACGAGCGTTCATCTTGACGCGCGACCGGCAGCGGGTGTACTCTTTGTGCTGTGGGGGCTATGCAGATTCCCCGCCGTCGTCAAGACGCCTCGCGTCCAAATTCTGCTTCTACTCGTTTTTAACGGAGTGAGAAGCCATGGACGCAGCAATTAAATCCGCCGCATTGCAATCCGATCTCGAAGGCCACCGCGCGCCGCTGGTCATCGACGTGCGTAAAACCCCCGCCTTTCACGCCGCTTCCGACATGATCGCGGGGGCGCTGCGCCGCGACCCCGTGGGCGTTTCCACGTGGGCGAAGGAGCTGCCGGCCGCAAGTACCGTCGTGGTGTATTGCGTGCACGGGCACGAAGTGAGCCAGGGCGTGGCGAAGGCGCTGCGCGACGCCGGAATATCCGCGCGCTACCTCGCCGACGGCATCGAAGAAGGCTGGAAGCAGGCGGGCGGCGCCCTCATGCAAAAGGCGAGCAATGCCTCCACGCGCTGGGTCACGCGCGAACGCCCGAAGATCGACCGCATCGCGTGTCCGTGGCTCATCGCGCGCTTTGTCGATCCCGCCGCCGAGTTCCTGTACGTCCCGACCGCCAATGTGCTGAGCGCCGCAAAAGAACGGGAAGCCATCCCCTATGACATTGCGGACGTGGCCTTTTCGCACGACGGGGAGCTCTGCAGCTTTGATGCTTTCCTGAAAACCTACCGCCTCACCGATCCCGCCCTTAAGCGGCTGGCACTCATCGTGCGCGGCGCCGACACCGCGAAATTGGAACTCGCGTCCCAGTCGCCGGGTCTGCTCGCCGTCTCGCTGGGTTTGTCGCGAATTTTTGCGGACGACCACGAGATGTTGAAGCACGGCATGGTGATGTACGACGCGCTATACGCGTGGTGCAAGGACGGCCAGGAAGAAACGCATACATGGAACCCGGCGGCCTATCGCTGATCTTCGGGCCCGCGTACCACGAATTGCCCACAACTTCTTTCCAGGCGAACCCCATGTCCAGCGACCGCACGCTGATTTTCAATCGCAGCGATGTCGAACGGCTCTTGACCCTCGACGAATGCATCGCCGCGGCGGCCGTTTACCGGCGGGCGGCCGGGCAGCAGCACGGCGTCCGCTTTTCTTTCAACGCTTAACTTCAAGGAGACTGTCATGCGCTACCAACTCACCCCGATCCACTGCCGTCCGTGGCTGCTGAACGCCTTGTCATTCAAGCTGATTGAGAGCCATTATGAAAACAACTACGGCGGCGCGCTGCGGCGCCTGAATGCAATCACGGAGAAGCTGGAGTCACTCGATTTCGACACAACGCCCGGCTATGTGATCAACGGACTCAAGCGCGAGGAACTCGTTGCGCTCAACTCGACTCTCCTGCACGAACTTTATTTCGCGAGCCTCGGCGGCGAGGGCGGCAAGCCGCCCGCGCCGATCGGGGAAGCGCTCGCCCGCGACTTCGGCTCCTACAATCGCTGGAAGAGCGAGTTCGTCGCCATGGGCAACGCGCTTGGCGGCGGCTCGGGCTGGGTGCTGCTCACCTATCTGCCGCGCGACCGCCGCCTCATCAATCAGTATGCGTCCGAACACACGCAAGCCGTCGCGGGCGGCATCCCGATTCTCGCGCTTGACATGTACGAGCACGCTTACCACATCGACTATGGCGCGAACGTGAAAGCGTACGTGGACACATTCATGCGCAACCTCGACTGGAAGGCGGTCGCGGGCCGCTTTGATGATGCGGTCGGGGTCGCGCCGCCACGCCCGCTCGCACAGCCGGAGTTCGGCGATCTGCCGGGAGTCGCGGTCGAGGAAGTGAAGGCGATGCTCGATGCCGGCAAGCCGGTGCAGTTCATCGACGCGCGCCCGCGGCACTTCGTTTCGCGCACGCAGGATATCATCGACGGCGCGACGTGGCGCGATCCGGAGCGTGTGCAGGAATGGGCGGGTGAATTGTCGAAGTCGGATCCGGTCGTGGTGTTCTGCGCCTACGGCTTTCACATTGGGTGCAAGACGGCGATCGCCTTGCGCGATGCCGGGTTCGACGCGAAGTACATGAAAGGCGGCCACTCGGGATGGCGGGCGTTTGGCGGACCAGTGAAGCAGAACGTGTAGGAAATGGAGTGCGACGTGAAACCGGTCGCGACAGTCATCGCATTGATCTTACTGACAGGAGCCGCCATGGCAGAAATCATCGCCTTCGACAACGAAAAAACGGGCAGCCTGCCGCCGGGTTGGCGCGCGGGCGTCACGGGCCGCGGCGCGCCGATATGGTCGGCGCAAGCCGACGCGACTGCGCCGGGCAAGCCCAACGTCCTCAAGCAATCGGGCAGCGGCACCTTCCCCTGGTGCGTGAGGACGGATGCGTCGTTCGCCGACGGCTATGTGGAGGTCAGGTTCAAACCGATCTCCGGCAGCGAGGATCAGGCAGGCGGGGTGGTGTGGCGCTTCAAGGACGGCGACAACTATTACGTTGCACGCGCCAACGCGCTTGAAAACAACGTGTCGCTCTACTACACCGAAAACGGCAGCCGGAAAACGCTCAAGTATATCGACGCGCCGGTGGCAGGCAACGTGTGGCACCAATTGCGCGTCGAATTTTACGGCGCGGCGATCAAGGTCATGCTGAACGGCAAAACCTGCATCGAAATGACGGATAACCACATCGTGGGCCCGGGTGCGGTTGGCGTGTGGACGAAGGCGGACAGCGTGACGCTTTTCGACGACTTCAGTTACGCCGCCGGTCCCGGGCGCTGAAAGGACCGACCATGACGCCTAAGAAAAGGAATCAGGGTCAGCGTACCCTTTCGGTTTTTCGCCTGCGCGGCATGTGACACCAACAGATTGTTGAAAAACACATCGTGCCGTCATTGCGAGAGCAGCGCGGCAATCTCGTATTTTGCGCACTCAACGAGTTACGAGATTGTTTCGTCGCCTTTTGCTTCTCGCAATGACAGTCTCTGCCGATTTTCAACATGCTGCTAACCTTGTTTACCGCATGCAAGTCGGCCACTCGGGAAGGCGGTTGCCCGGCGGGCCGGTGTAGCAGCACGTATAGAGCGCACGCCTGATCCATGCGGCCGTTCCTCTGCCCTGCGCCTCGGGCATAATATCGGGCATGGATGAAACGGCAGCTCACGCACAGGCGGAGCAGGATTTTTATCAACGGTTG
>JAYWDM010000593.1:0-3250 GCA_043779885.1 Betaproteobacteria bacterium
CGATGAAATGCTCGGCATCATCCTCGACCTGAGCCGGCAGGGTGTCACCATCATGATGATCGAGCACATCATGCGTGCGATCATGCGTTTCTCCGAGCGGGTCGTCTGTCTGGATGCCGGCCGCATCATGGCCAAGGGGACGCCGGCGCAAATCGTGCAGGACCCCAACGTGCAGAGGATCTACCTCGGTGACTAGACTGGCGATAGAGGGTCTCGAGGCAGGTTACGGCGCCGTGCGTGCGCTGCACGGGGTGTCGCTCGAGGTGCGCGAGGGCGAGACGGTCGCTCTGCTCGGGACCAACGGGAACGGCAAGAGCACGCTGATGAAATGCATCATGGGCCTGCTCAAGCCGTCGCGCGGCTCGATCGTTCTGGAAATGGATGGCGGGCGCGTCGATCTGGTCGGCAGGAGCACGCATGAGATCGTCGCACTGGGCGTGGCCATGGTTCCGGAGGGACGCCGCCTGTTTCCCAGGCTCACCGTGGCGGAGAACCTGCTGCTCGGCGCGTTCCGCCGCGGCGCTCGCAGCGCGATCGAGCACAACCTTGCACTCTGCCACGAAGCGTTTCCGATACTGCGGGAGCGAGGCTCGCAACTGGCGGGGAGTTTGAGCGGGGGCCAGCAGCAGATGCTCGCGATCGCGCGCGCGATCATGTCGGCGCCGAAACTTCTCCTCATCGACGAACCTTCGGTGGGCCTGTCGCCGGTGCTGGTGAAGCAGATGATCGACACGATCGGGGCGCTCAAGCAGCGATTCGGCCTGACGGTGTTGATGGCCGAGCAGAATTTTCACCAGGCCAGCCGCATCGCGGACCGGGGCTACCTCATCGTGCAAGGCGAGATCGCCTTTGAAGGCCGGAATCTGGCGGAGCTGCAAAGCAGCGAACTGGTGAAAAGCTATTACCTGGGGGCGTGACCGGCAGGCGCGCTCGCGCACAACAAAGGAGGCAACAATGGCATCTCTGCGACGCATCGGTTGGATCGGCGCCGGACGCATGGGCGTGCCGATGGCCGGCTTCATCCTCAAGGCTGGCTATCCGCTCAGTGTTTTCTCGCGCAGCGCCACGAGCCGGCAGAAGCTTGTCGCCCAGGGCGCCCGCGAGGCGCTGAGTACGTCGGAATGTGCACGCGCCGCGGAGGTGATTTTCGCTGCCGTTCCGGACGACGCAGCCTTGCGCGAAGTGGCGCTCGGTCCGCGCGGCGTGCTGGCCAACGCCAGGCCGGGCGCGATTTTCGCGGATACCAGCACAGTGTCGCCGCAGGTCTCCGGCGAAATTGATCGCGAAGCGGCCGTGCGCGGCGTGAGCTATCTGCGCATGCCGATCTCGGGCAACGCGGCGTCAGCGCGCAGCGGCGACATCACCGTGCTGGTGTCGGGACCGGAGGCGGCCTGGCATAGCGTGAAGCCCATCGTCGAGACGTTCAGCAAGGCGCAGGCCTACCTGGGCGGCGGAGAGCAGGCGCGATACATGAAGCTCGTTATCAACGCGGTCGTGGTCAGCACCGCCCAGGCGATGGCCGAGGCATTGACCCTTGGCCGCAAAGCCGGGCTCGAGTGGAACCTCATGCTCGACACCATCGCGCACAGCACCATCGCCTCGCCCTGGCTCAAGGCCAAGATCGCGCTGCTCAAGCCGCGCGACTTCACGCCGACGATGAGCCCGCAACTGATCCTCAAGGATATGGACTTGATGCTCGCGGCGGCCGCCGCCAACGATGTAAACATGCCCTTGACGGCGCTGACGCGCGAGCTTTGGCAGGCGCTGCTGACCGACGGCTACGAAAAAGAAGACTACATGGCGGCCGTCAAGCTGGCCGAGAAGCGATCGGGGCTGTCCACCGACAGGATCGACGCACGGGAGGAAAAATGACCATCGGCGCGCCGGGCTCTCGCGGCCGGGTGCTCGTCATAGGCGGCTCGCTTGTCGGTCTGATCACCGGCAATTTGTTTCGCCGCGCCGGCTGGGACGTCCAGATTTTCGAGCGGGTCAGCGGTAATGTCGAAGGCCGCGGCGCGGGGATTACCATCCTTCCCGGGCTCGTCGACGGTTTTCGCGCGGCGGGCGCGGATGTGTCTGAGCAATCCCTTGGCGTCGAGCTTCCGGCGCGCATCGCCCTCGACAAGTCGGGCCGCATCGTTGCCGAGCGCCCGTTTTCGCAGGTGATGACATCGTGGAAACGCCTGTACGACGAATTGAAGAAAGTATTCCCGAACGAAAGCTACCGCGCGGGCATGACTCTGGAAAGGGTCGAACAGGACGAAAACAAGATCACCGCCTGTTTCGCCGGCGGGGAACGCATCGAGGCCGATCTGCTTGTCGCCGCCGACGGATTGCGCTCCACGGTACGCGCCCAGTTTCTGCCCGATATAAAGCCCGACTACGCCGGCTACATCGCCTGGCGTTGCCTGACGAACGAAGCCGATCTTTCTGCGCCCACCCACGCGACGCTGTTCAACCATTACGCGGTGTGCGTCGCGCCAGGGCAACAGGGCGTCGGCTACGCGGTGCCGGGCCCGGGCCTCGGCGTGGAGCCGGGCCGCAGGCAATACAACACCGTCTGGTACTGCCCCGTGCCCGAGGACGGGCTGCGCTACCTGATGACCGATGACACCGGCCGTTACCACCCGAACGGCATCCCGCCCGCATTGCTCAGCTCCCGGATCCGGCAGGACATGATCGAGAAGGCGTCACAGGTGCTGGCACCGCAATTCGCGGAAGCCGTGCGCCGCGCCAGGCTGCATTTCTTTCAGCCGATCGTCGATCTGGAATTGCCGCGCCTGGTCTTCGGGCGCGTGGTCATCATCGGCGACGCGGCATTCACCGCCCGGCCGCATGTGGCGATGGGTGTGCCCAAAGGAGCCGGCGACGCACTCGCGCTGGTGGAGGCGATCAAGCTGGGTGGTGGCGAACCTTTGTCGGCGCTCGGGCATTTCGAGGCGGAACGCCTGCGTATCGACCGAGCCATCGTTGCGCGCGGCCGCTATCTCGGGTCCTACATGGAAGCGCAGCTCAAATCGGAGGAAGAACGCAGCCGCGCGGAAGCGTTGCGCGTGCCGGAGCGCGTGATGATGGAGACCGCGGCACCCATGGCCTTCGCATGAGGGTTCGTGCTAAGCGATTTCCTCCGGCCGCATTTCGCAGGTCGTGCGCCGCAGATCGCGACGCTGCGAAAGATCGTAGCGGCGGCCGCGATGCAGCGCGGCGCGGTTGTCCCACATCACCAGGTCGCCAACGCGCCACGAATGGC
>JAYWDM010000594.1:0-22429 GCA_043779885.1 Betaproteobacteria bacterium
TCTGGGACGGCAAATCCGCGGATTTGATGATCGCACTGCACGCACGCCGCAGCCACGCTGCAGTTGCCGGTTTTGCGCGTGACTATCCGGCGCGTCCCCTAGTGTTGATACTGACGGGGACGGATCTGTACCACGACATCAAGGTTGACGCGCAAGCGCGGCGTTCCCTGCAGTTCGCGACCCGATTGATCGTGTTGCAGGAACAGGGGCTCGCGGAACTCGGGCGTGAACTGAGAAAAAAAACCCGTGTGATCTATCAGTCGACGCGAACGATTCCGTACACCCCGCCGCTTGCCTCCTGCTTCGAAGTGTGCGTGAGCGGCCATTTGCGCGAGGTGAAGGATCCTTTCAGGCTGGCGGCCGCGCTGCCGTACCTGCCCGCGCACAGCCGTATCCGCGCAGTCCAGATCGGCGGCGCCATGAGCGCCCCGATGCGGCGCGAGGCGCAGCGCTGGGTCAGGCGCGAGCCGCGCTATCGCTGGATCGGCGAGGTGCCGCACGGCGCCGCACTAAGGCGTCTGGCGCGTGCCCGTGCAATGGTCATCAGTTCACGCACGGAAGGCGGCGCCAATGTTGTTACCGAAGCGCTGGCGGCAGGCGTGCCGGTCATCGCTTCGCGTATTCCCGGCAATATCGGGATGTTAGGCCGCGGCTACGCCGGCTACTATCCTCTCGGCGACGAACGCGCGCTGGCACGCATATTGTGGCGCGTGGAATCCAACCCTGATTTCTATCGCCGGCTCAAACGCCAGTGCGCCGCCCGCCGGCATCTCACCCGCCGCGGGCGCGAAAAAGAGGCCTTGCGCCGCCTGCTGCTGGAGTTACGGGATTAATCACGCGACTGGTTTGCGCCGCCGTGGAGCAGCGCTCTGACGGGCGCAAACGAACGCCTGTGCACCGGTGACACACCATGCAACCGTAAAGCGTGCAGGTGCGCGGCCGTCGGATAGCCCTTGTGGCGATCGAAACCGTAATCCGGATAACGCGCGTGCAGATCGAGCATGGCCGCATCACGCATCGTTTTCGCGATTATCGACGCCGCGGAGATTTCCGCGATCAAACGGTCGCCGCGCACGACAGCGCGGGCCGGCAGCGCGATCTGCGGGCAATAAAGTCCGTCCACCAGCACCTCATGGGGTACGCAAGCCAACGCTTCGACTGCACGTCGCATCGCCAGTAACGTCGCCTGCAGAATATTCAGGGTATCGACCTCCTCGACCGTTGCACTGGCAACCGCCCATGCGACAGCCCGTTGCCTGATTTGCGTTGCGAGCAGCTCGCGCTGCCGTGCGCGAAGTGTTTTTGAGTCCGCAAGGCCAACTATGCCGTGCGCGGTGCCGAGGACGACGGCCGCGGCAAACACCGGTCCGGCAAGCGGCCCGCGCCCCGCCTCATCGACGCCGCAGATCATGTCATTCCGGCAGCAAAGGCAGCACCGCAAGCGCCGCCTGCCGCGCCGCGCCGCGACTGAGGCTCGCCGCCATCGCTGCAAACCTGCGCTCCAGCCGCGAGCGCACCTGGGAATCAGCCAGCAGATTGAGCAATGCCTGCGCGAGGTTTCGCGGCGTCGCATCGTCCTGAATGAATTCCGGCACGACAAACCCGCCCGCCAGGATATTCGGCAGGCCGTAGTACGGCAGGTAGCCTTTGCCCTGCAGCAACCAGTGACTTGCGCGCGGCATTTTATAGGCAATTACCATGGGTTTACCGAGCAATGCCGCCTCCAGGGTGGCGGTCCCTGACGCCACCAGCACAACATCGGCGGCGGCCATCGCGTCCTGCGCGTGACCAAACATGATCGTCAGCGGAAGGTCGCCGGCATTGTTGCGGTAAATTGCGGTCTCGAACATCGCGCGCGTTTCGCGCGTGGCAAGCGGCACCAGAAAGAGCGCATGCGGCATGCGGGCGTTGATCAGCTTCGCAGTCTGGATAAACAAGTCCGCCATGTAGCGCAATTCGCTTTGCCGGCTGCCCGGCAATAACGCAAAAATGGGCGGCGTGGACGGCAATTTGAGTTGTTCGCGCGCGGCGGCTCCGCGGGGCACCTGATCCAGCATATCGGCAAGCGGGTGGCCGACGAAAGCAACGTCAACCCCGGCATGCTTGTAGAGCGGCTCTTCGAACGGAAACAGCGTCAGCATTTTGCTGACCGCGCGCTTGATCTTGCGCAGCCGTTCCTTGCGCCACATCCAGATTGCCGGACTGACGTAATGCACCGTCGGTATGCCATGGGCTTTCAGGCTGCGCTCCAGGGCGAGGTTGAAATCCGGCGCATCGATGCCAATGAATAAGTCGGGTGGATTCGCCAACAAGCGACGACGCAGTTTGCGGCGAATGCCGATGATCTCGACAAAATGTTTTATGACTTCGAAATAGCCGCGCACGGCGAGCTTTTCGAGGGGAAACCAGACGTCCATGCCGGCGGCTTCCATCTGGGGCCCGCCGATGCCGACAACGTCAAGTTGCGGGAGGAACTCGCGCAATGCGCGGATTAACTGACCACCGAGCAGATCACCCGAAGCTTCACCCGCGACGATGCCGATGATGCGCCGGCGGCGCGCGGGCTGCTCAGCGGATAATGCCACGCGTCGAATTATCAAGAAAATTCAGCAACAACTGCAATTCGCCGCACTCGGTGACGGCGGCCGCGATTTGACGCTTCGCGTCCTCCAGGCTCAGCCCCGACTTGTAGAGCGTCTTGTAGGCACGTTTAATCTGTGTGATGGTGGCGGCCGGAAAACCGCGCCGCTTGAGTCCTTCGGCGTTTATGCCATAAGGTTTCGCGGTGTTGCCGGACGCGGTGACGAAGGGTGGTATGTCCTGCAGCACGACGGAACCGATCGCGGTAATGCTATGCGCCCCGATGCGGCAGAACTGATGAACGGCGGTAAACCCGCCAAGAATCGCGTGGTCGTCAACCCGCACGTGACCTGCAAGCTGTGAATTATTGGCAAATATGGCGTGATTACCCACCTGGCAGTCATGCGCAAGATGCACGTACGCCATGATCCAGTTATCGTTTCCGCACCGCGTCACGCCGGCGTCCTGCACCGTGCCGCAATTGAACGTGCAGAACTCGCGTATCGTGTTGCGATCGCCGATTTCAAGGCGCGTCGGCTCGCCGGCGTATTTCTTGTCCTGCGGCTCGGCGCCAAGCGAGACAAACTGGAATATGCGGTTATCGCGGCCAATGCGGGTATGTCCCGTGATCACCGCATGAGGTCCGATGCTGCAGCCCGCGCCGATCTCGGCATGTTCTCCGATCAGGGTATAGGCGCCGATCTCGACACCGTCCGCGACGCGCGCGCCTGGATGAATGATCGCCGTGGGATGAATCGCTGCCAAGATCAGTCGCCGGGCTTCGAACTCTTGCTGTCGATCGAGCGCAGCGTGCACATCAATTCCGCTTCGGTTACGACCTGGTCGGCTACCTTCGCGTGCGCCGCGAACCACCAGATGCCGCGCGCGAACCGTTTGATCTGAACATTCAGTTCAAGTGTGTCGCCCGGGATCACCGGTTTCTTGAAGCGCGCCTTGTCGATGCCCACAAAGTAGTAAACGGAGTTGTCGTCCGCTTTGTGATTATGCGTTTTGAACGTCAAAATAGCGGCCGCCTGCGCCAACGCTTCAATGATCAGCACTCCGGGCATCACGGGATGGTGCGGAAAGTGCCCGCCGAAAAAATGCTCGTTGATGGTGACGTTTTTGATGGCAACGATGTGCTTGCCCGGTTCCCACGTAACCACCCTGTCGACCAGCAAAAACGGGTATCGATGCGGCAGGTATTCGAGTATCTGATGGATGTCCATGCTGTTCACCGCTTATTCCTTTTTCTCTTTGTCCAGTCTCGCCTCGAGGTCGCGCACGCGCTTCACCAGCGCATCGAGTTGCCGTAAATGAGCCGCGTTTCTGAGCCAGCGCTGATGGCTTGAGAACGGATAAACGCCGGTATAGGTGCCGGGTTGGTCGAGCGACTTCATAATGAGCGTGCCGGCCGATATGATGACGTTGTCGGCGATCGTGATGTGGCCGTATATCATTGATGCGCCGCCGAGCGAACAGTTGGCGCCGATGGTCGCGCTGCCGGCGATCCCGACGCACGCCGCAATCGCCGTATGCGCGCCGATTTTGACGTTATGCGCGATCTGGATCTGATTGTCGAGCTTGACGCCTTCGGCGATGACGGTATCGTCCAGCGCCCCGCGGTCAATCGTCGTATTGGCGCCGATTTCGACGTCATCCCCGATAATAACGCGGCCGATCTGGGGAATTTTCTCCCACACGCCGCCATCCAGCGCGATACCGAAACCGTCGCTGCCGATCACGGCCCCCGCATGCACGATGCAGCGCGCGCCGATTCGACATTCGTGGTAGACGGATACGTTCGCGTGCAACAGGGTCGCCTCCCCGATGATCGTGCCATCGCCGACAAAACAGCCCGCGCCGATCTGTGCATGGTCCGCAATGCGCGCGCGTTTTCCGATCACTGCCCCGGCGCCGATACTGGCGGACCTGGAAATCCGCGCCGTGCGGTCCACTACCGCCGTCTTGTGCGTGCCGGGCTTCGTCCGCGGCGGCGGATTCAGAAGAGTGGAAACCCGCGCAAAATAAGCGTACGGATTGTTGCAGACTATGCGCGGCAAAGGGGTGGCGTCCCGCGCACCCAACCCGAGTATTACCGCCCCCGCGCGCGTCAGCGCCAATTGCGCGAGAAACCGGGGTTGGGCAACGAAGGAGATGTCTTCTTCGCGTGCGGATTCCAGCGTCGCCACCTGGGAAACCCGGATGCCGGGGTCGCCAATGAGCTCGCCGCCGAACTGGCCGACAATTTCGCCCAGCTTGTAAGAGGTGCGCTTGGTCAAATTCACTTTCCGGCTGCACGCCGCACCCCGCGACCCGGCCGCAATCAACGCCATGACGCTGCCAAACTATTTCTCGGCGGAGAGTGCCTTGAGAACTCTGTCGGTTATATCGATGCGAGGACTGCGATAAACCGCCTCCTGCAGTATCAGATCAAATTTCTCGGCTTCGGCAACCTGTTTGATAACCTTGTTGGCGCGCTCGAACAATGAGGCAAGTTCTTCGTTTCGGCGCAAATTCAGATCTTCGCGAAACTCGCGCTGCAGGCGCTGAAACTCGCGTGTCTGGCGGCCCAGCTCGGTCTCCTTGTTGCGCCGGTCGGACTCGCCCATGGTCAGGCCGTCCTTTTCAAGCTGTGCCTGCAGATTCTTGATCTGTTGCTCCATTTTCTTCAATTCCTGCTCGCGCGGCGCGAATTCCTTCTCGAGCTTCTTGGTGGCGCGCTCGGCCGGGACTGACTCCCGGTTGATGCGATCGGCATCGATAAAGCCTATTTTGAGATCGGCCGCCTGCGCATGGCTCACCACGCTGGCGGTCACGCAAACGATCACCAGCATGAATAAGTTAAGTCGCTTCAACTTTGTCTCCTTGCACAATCCTGGTCATTTACGCATGTGCCGCGGTCAGAACTGCTGACCGAACGTAAACTGGATTCTCTGCGTCCGGTCGGTAACCTGCGATTTGAGCGGCTGGGCAAAACTGACCTTCAGCGGCCCGAATGCCGAAACGTAAAGCACCGCGATGCCGGCGGAACTGCGCAGGTCCCCGACCGCGTAGGACTCGCCGATTATCCCCGCGTCAACGAACGCTGAAACGCGTATCGACCGGTCGTTTTGCAGGCCGGGAAACGGAAAGAGCAATTCCGCGTTGCCGACCAGTTTGCGGGTGCCCCCCGTGGGATCTCCATTGACGTCTTTCGGACCGATGTTGGCGGGATAAAAGCCGCGCACGGACGTCGGACCGCCGGAATAGTAGTTACGGAAGAACGGCAACGGCTTGCCGGCGTAGCCGTTACCATAGCCGAATTCGCCGTTTGTATAGAACGTGAAATTGCGCGTTAACGGGAAATAACGCTTGTGCTCGGCGCTGAGCTTGTAAAACCGCAGGGTCCCTCCCGGCAGGCCGGACTCGAGGTTGGCACGCGTGAGTGCCCCCGCGGTGGGATAAATCAGGCTGTCCCGGTTATCGCGTGCCCAACCGACCGTGCCCAGCACTGTCTTGTTCGACGAGCCGAACGTGTTAACGTAACTGGTGATTCGCAACGGGGCGCCGGCCAGTGCATTGATGCTGGTGTCTTCGTAACCCAGCCCGAAGGTGACGTTGTCAATGTCGGTAAATGGAATACCGATGCGCGCCTGCCCCCCGGTCGTCGACGTGTCATACAGGCCGAGTCCAAGCGCTGACGGATTGGTCTTACGATGATACACGTCAAATCCCCTGCTCACGCCGTCGACCGTCCAGTAGGGTTGCGTGAAGGATAACGAATAAATCGTATTGAGCTTGCTGGTATTGAGCTGCAATCCCAGATGATTGCCCGAACCGAACACGTTTTGCTGGGTGATGCCACCACTCAACACGACGCCTTCGCTGCCGTATCCCGCGCCGAAGAGGATGTTCCCGGTCGGTTTCTCGGTGACGTTCACATTCAGATCAACCTGGTCGGTCGTGCCGGTAACGCTGGGCGTTTCCACGTTTACGTCGGAGAAATAGCCCAGCCGGTCAACGCGCTGCTTGGACTTCGTGATCTTTTCCGCCGAATACCAGCCCCCCTCCAGCTGACGCATTTCGCGCCGTATCACTTCATCCCGGGTGCGGGTATTGCCGGTCACGTTAATGCGCCTGACGTAAACGCGGCGCCCCGGGTCGACGAAAAATGTGAACGCCACTTTGCGTTTTTCCCGGTCGAGTTCGGGCACGGCATTGACGTTGGCGAATGCATAGCCGTCGTTACCGATCCGGTCGCTCAGCAGCTTGGTCGATTCGGTAAGTTTGTTACGCGAAAAAATCTCGCCGGCTTTCAGTTTGATCAGGCCGCGCGCCTCGGTCTCGGGGATCAGCGTTTCGCCCGCCAGCTTGACATCGGACACCGTATATTGCGGGCCTTCAGTCACGCCTATCGTGATGTAGACATCCTTCTTGTCGGGCGTAATCGAGACCTGGGTCGAATCCGCGCTGAACTCGAGATACCCGCGATCAAGATAATACGAGCGCAGCGTCTCCAGGTCGGCGGCCAGTTTCTGCTTGGAATACTGATCGTCCTTGCTGAACCAGGTGAGCAGCCCGGGCGTGCGCAGTTTGAAGAGCCCGAGCAGGTCCTTCTCCTTGAAGGCCTGGCTCCCTATGATGCTGATCTGGCGTATTTTTGCAACCTCGCCTTCGACGATATCGAAACGCACCGCGACCCGGTTGCGCTCGAGCGGCGTTGCCGTTGTCACGATCTGCGCCGAATATTTTCCGCGGCTGATGTACTGGCGCTTCAGTTCCTGTTCCGATTTGTCGAGAAGCCCGCGATCGAAAATGCGCCCGTCCGCCAGTCCGATCGAGCGCAATCCCTTCAGCAAATCCTCCTTGCTGAACTCCTTGGCGCCCACAATATCGATTTGTGCCACCGACGGCCGCTCCTGGACCGTGATTATCAGCACTCCAGCGTCGGCTTCGATGCTGACATCCTTGAAAAATCCGGTTGCGTATAACGACCGGATGGCCTGCGCCGCCTTGTCGTCCGTCATGGTCTCGCCAACCTTGACCGGCAAATAACTGAAAATGGTCCCTGCCTCCGTGCGCTGGATCCCTTCTATGCGGATGTCCTTGACGACAAACGGATCGAACGCATGAACGCTGGATGTCAGCAGCGCGCCGAGAACAAGAATTAGGTATGGGTGGAGGCGCATCGCGTCACGTGTTGAATAAGCGGGTTATATCGTTATAAAGTGCAAAAGCCATGAGCATAAACAGTAATCCCATGCCGACTTGCTGACCGACTTC
Organism: Betaproteobacteria bacterium; assembly: GCA_043779885.1. Taxonomy (GTDB): domain Bacteria; phylum Pseudomonadota; class Gammaproteobacteria; order Burkholderiales; family SG8-41; genus PALSA-1004. The sequence goes on from JAYWDM010000594.1 coordinate 7,846, forward strand.
CATCGCTTTGGTTGAAACGGGACTTCCCTTAACAATTTCAAGCATATAATACATCAAATGACCGCCATCCAATAAGGGTATGGGCAATAAATTGAGGACGCCCAGACTGATGCTGATCAGCGCGAGAAATACCAGATATGAAATCCACCCTGTCTGCGCGGACTGGCCGGCGTAATCGGCGATCGTAATCGGGCCGCTCAGGTTCTTGAGCGACACCTCGCCGACGAGCATTTTGCCGAGCATCCGGAGGCTGAATATCGAGGTGTCCCAGGTTCGCTCGAGCGCCTTGCCGAGGCTCGCCCACGCTGAGTAGCGCACCTCCACGATAAACTGCCGCATTGCCGCTTCATCGACTCGCGCCGCCACGCCGATGCGTCCGATGCGGCCCGCATTTTCGACGACCGGCTCGGGAGTAACGTGCACTTCCAAAGTCGTATTTCCGCGCTTGATCCGCAGCGCGAGTTGCTGCTGCGGGCTCGCGCTGACCCTGACGACGACTTCATCCCAGCGCGTCACCGGCGCATCGCCGACGGCGAGCACTTCATCGCCAGCCGCGAGACCGGCGCGGTCCGCCGCGCTGCCGGCGATTACGCGTCCGATTACCGGTGCAAGCGGGGGTTGCAGGCGCGCGAAACCCAATGCCCGCAGAAAATCGCCATCGAGGTCGGCTGGCGTCAGGCGTGACATATCCAGACTGCGCACGTAAATCTCGTTACGGGGATTCTGAATTTCCAGCGCGACAGTACTGCGTTCGACCGCGTGCTTGAGCAGCGCCCAGCGCGCATCCTGCCACGTCGCGACGGGTTCCGGCCCGATTCTGAGTATGACGTCACCGACCGCGAACTGCGCCTGGGCGGCGGGCGAATTCGGCGTCACCGCGCCGATGACGGGCTTGATTCCCGGTACACCGTGCATAAAAACCAGCCAGTACAGGAAAATCGCAAGCAGGAAATTAGCAACCGGCCCGGCCACCACGATCACGAAGCGCCGGTACACGGACTGGCGGTTAAAGGCGCGCGGCAAGTCCGCCTGCGCAACCGCGCCTTCGCGCTCGTCGAGCATTTTGACGTAACCGCCCAGCGGTATCGCCGCGAGCGCCCACTCGGTTTCATCCACGCCATAGCGGCGGCTCGCCAGAATGTGCCCGAAACCAACCGAAAATCGGAGCACCTTCACGTTGCACAGGCGTGCCGCGAGATAGTGGCCGAATTCGTGCACGACTATCAGCACGCCAAGCGCGAACGCAAATGCAATTATCGTGGTCAGCACATACATCGCGAAGACTGTCTCCTTTTAACTAAGCTGGAATGCGCAACGGCCGTCGTAAAACGCCAGCAGAATTGGACGCGAGCCATGACTGCGCACATTCACGCGCGGCCCCGTCGGCGGCAAATACATCCTCGATCGAACCGAGCGGGGTGACCGCGACGCCCGCCAGCGCGTGCTCGATCAACTCCGGGATCCGGTCAAAAGCAAGCTGTGAACCGAGAAATGCCGCAACGGCAACCTCGTTCGCCGCATTCAGCACCGCGGGCGCGCTGCCGCCCGCGCGCAACGCCTGGCGGGCCAATTCCAGACACGGAAACCGGAAGTTGTCCGGCCGCGAAAAATTGAGCTGGCCGATAGCCGCGAGGTCAAGCAGGTCCACGCCCGCCTCGATGCGGTCCGGAAAGCCGAGGGCAAACGCAATGGGCGTGCGCATATCAGGGTTGCCGAGCTGGGCAAGCAACGATCCATCGACGTATTCAACCAGCGAGTGAATTACGCTTTCCGGATGAAGCACAACGTCGATCTGCGTTTCATCGGCATTGAACAACCAGCTCGCCTCGATGATTTCGAGTCCCTTGTTCATCATCGTGGCGGAGTCGACCGAAATTTTGCGGCCCATGACCCAGTTCGGATGTGCGCAGGCCTCATCCGGAGTAACGTGACGCAATCGCTCAAGCGGCAGGTTTCGAAACGGTCCGCCTGATGCCGTCAGCACGATGCGACGCACCCCGGCCGCCGCGAGATCGCCGGCGAACCCCCGCGGCAAGGCCTGGAACACCGCATTGTGCTCGCTGTCGATTGGCAGCAATAGCGCGCCCCGGCTGCGTACCGCATGCATGAATACGGGACCCGCCGTAACCAGCGCCTCTTTGTTCGCAAGCAAGACGCGCTTGCCGGCCTGCACGGCTGCAAAGCTCGCGCGCAATCCGGCAATGCCGACGATTGCAGCCATCACCGTGTCGACTTGCGGTAACGCCGCCACTACTTCCAGAGCTTGCGCGCCGTGGAGCACCACGGTCGTGCTCCCGCACGCGCGCAGTTTCGTTTGCAGTTGGTCCGCGTTGCGCGCTTCGCCTATCACCGCGTATTGGGGTGTGAATTCGACGCACTGCCGCAACAGCAGATCAACCTGCCGATGCGCGGTCAGCGCAACCACCGTGAATCGATCGCGATGACGGGCGACGACATCCAGCGTGTTTACCCCTACGCTGCCGGTCGAGCCCAGTATCGAGAGATGCCGAGGCTTTTGCATGCGAATCCGGTTACGTAAAAAGCAGCGCGGCCAGCGGCAGTGCCGACACCATCCCATCGATGCGGTCGAGCATGCCTCCATGGCCCGGCAAAATTACGCCGCTGTCCTTGACGCCAGCGCTGCGCTTGAGCCATGACTCGAACAGATCACCGACGATACTGAACGCCGTCATACCAAAAAATGCAACCATGACAAAGTCAAAACCGCCCGTTGGAAACCGCATGAAATGCAAAGCAACAGCATACACCGTGACAGCGGCGAACGCACCGGCCACGCCCTCCCACGTTTTGCCCGGACTGATCGCCGGCGCGAGTTTGTGCCTGCCAAGCGCCCGTCCCGAGAAATACGCCGCGGTGTCCGCGATCCAGACCACCGCCAGCAATGACAAAAGCAGGTACGGACTGCGCTGCAATTGTGCCAACGCCAGCCACGTCGGCAGCAATACCAGCAGGCCGGCCGCGGCCAACGCGAACCGATTACGCACCTGCGCCTTGAGCCATAACCAGTTCGGCACGATAATCAGCCAAAACGCCACGCTGCAGGCATAGACAGCGTGCGACGCGACTGTTGCAAATCCCGCATTTTCCGGCCCGGGTCGCGACACCATCCAAATGAACGTATTGCCCGCGACCAGCGTGCAAAGAAACGCTACCTCTGCCGCGCGGCCAAAACCCGCGAGCCTCGACCATTCGTGACCTGCTATAAGTAACGGGATTATCAGCGCGACCTGCCACCCGATGCCGGGCAGCAGGAACATACACGCCAGCAGCAGCAATAGCAGGGCTGCAGCGGTGAGAACCCGCAACTTGAGCATCAGGACCTGGCCGCCGGTCCGCGGCTAGCGACTTTTGGACACCCGGTCAAGTGAACTCCCGATTTCCTCGCCCTGCAATTGCTCACTGGTGCGCCCGAACCGGCGTTCGCGCCGTTGAAAGGACGCAATTGCCAGATCGAATGCCGCCACGTCGAAATCAGGCCATAACGTATTGGTAAAATACATTTCCGCATACGCGAGCTGCCACAGCAGAAAATTACTGATGCGTTGTTCGCCCCCGGTGCGTATGAACAGGTCCGGCTCCGGGGCGTAGGCAAGGGACAGGTACGGGTGCAGATCCGTTTCCGTGAAGCCTGCCGCCCGCTGCGGTTTATCCCTGAGCATGTGCGTAACCGCCTGGATCATGTCCCAGCGTCCGCCGTAATTCGCCGCGACCGTCAGCGTCAGCCGCGTATTGCCGCTGGTCAACTGTTCGGCGTGCGCGACCAGTTCCCTGAGCGGACGCTCGAAGCGCGACATATCGCCAATCACTTTGAAGCGTACGCCGTTGGCATGGAGTTTTTCGACTTGCTGTTCCAGCGCAACCACGAATAGTTGCATGAGGAACGTTACTTCTTCAGCGGGGCGGCGCCAGTTCTCGCTGCTGAACGCGAACATGGTAAGAAACTCAATACCCTTTTCGATGCATGCCTGAACCGTTGAGCGCACGTTATCGACACCACGACGATGTCCGGCAATGCGCGGCAGAAAACGCCGCTTTGCCCAGCGCCCGTTGCCATCCATGATGATGGCAACGTGGCGCGGAACCGCGCCCGTGGCAGGAATTGAAATAGTGGAACTGGTGGTAGCCACGCGCGTCGCTTATACCGCCTTCAAATCGGCTTCTTTGGCCGTCAATGCCTTGTCGATCTCCGCGATGTGCCGGTCTGTAAGTTTCTGCACGTCGTCCTGCGCACGACGTTCCTCGTCTTCGGCGACTTTTTTCTGCTTGAGGAGATCCTTGAGATGATTGTTAGCGTCGCGCCGGACGTTGCGCACGGCGACGCGCGCGCCTTCGGCCTCCTTGTGCACCACTTTGATCAGATCCTTGCGGCGCTCTTCGGTCAGCGCCGGCATCGGCACGCGGACGGTTTCGCCCATGGTCGCGGGGTTGAGGCCGAGATCGGACTCGCGGATGGCCTTGTCCACGGCCGACACCATTTTCTTGTCCCACGGCGTCACGCCGATCGTGCGCGCATCCAGCAAAGTCACGTTCGCCACGCCGTTGATGGGCGTCGGGGTGCCGTAGTAATTGACCATTACATGATCCAGCAGACCCGTGTGCGCGCGGCCGGTGCGGACTTTCCCGAGATCATTCCTGAGCGTCTCAAGGGTTTTCTTCATTTTCTCTTCAGTGGATTTCTTGATTTCGGCGATCATTTGACTTCTCCGCTAGCAATGCACAAGCGTGCCTTCGTCCTGTCCGGTAACGACGCGTTTGAATGCGCCCGGCTTGAAAATGCTGAACACGTTGATGGGCAGCTTCTGGTCGCGACACAGCGTCAGCGCCGTCGCATCCATCACTTTGAGGTTCTTGATGATCGCCTCGTCGAACGTGAGGCTCTTGTAGCGCATTGCATCGGGATGGGTTTTAGGGTCCTCCGTGTAAACACCGTCCACCTTGGTTGCCTTCAGCACCAGACTCACGTTCATTTCCATGCCGCGTAACGCGGCTGCCGTGTCCGTGGTGAAAAACGGGTTGCCGGTGCCCGCGGCGAAAATCACGACCTTGCCCTCCTCGAGGTAACGCATCGCCTTGCCGCGGATGTAAGGTTCCACGACCTGTTCGATATTGAGCGCGGACTGCACGCGGCTCACGAGATTCATTCGCCGCATCGCGTCCTGCAGTGCAAGCGCGTTCATGATGGTCGCCAGCATGCCCATATAGTCCGCAGTTGCGCGGTCCATACCCGCGGCCGCGGGCGCCATGCCGCGGAAGATATTGCCGCCACCAATCACCACGGCCACTTCCACATTCAGCGCTACAACATCGGCGATTTCCGAGATGATGCGCTCAATGGTGGCCCGGTTGATGCCATAGCTGTCCTCGCCCATCAGCGCCTCGCCGCTGAGCTTGAGCAAAATCCGTTTATGCGCGGGTTTATCGGTCATGGCGTCAGCCGGGCTGAAGAGCCTTGCTGGCCTGCTTGGCCTGTGCCATCACCTCCGCGACAAAGTCGTCCTTGCGTTTTTCCAGGCCTTCGCCCACGCAGTAAAGACAAAACGCGTGAGTTTTCGCCCCTTTGCCCGTCAAGAGCTGCTCGACAGTCTGCTTGTCGTCTTTTACAAAGGGCTGGCCAAGCAGGGTGACTTCCTTCAAAAATTTCTGCACGCTGCCCTCGACCATTTTCTCGATAATGTTGGCCGGTTTTCCCGAGTCCGCCGCCTTGGCGCGGGCGATATCACGTTCGCGATTGATCAGTTCGGCGGGAATCTGATCGCGTGACAGCGCGAGCGGTTTGATCGCAGCGATATGCATGGCCAGATCCCGCGCCAGCGTCGCGTCCCCGCCTTCGACATCGATCAGCACACCGACCCGTGCTCCGCTGTGAATGTAGGTTGCAAGCCGACCCGTAGCTGCAATGCGCGCGAATCGCCGCAGCGCAACGTTTTCACCTATTTTTCCAACCAGCGCCTTGCGCACTTCTTCGACCGTAGAGTCGCCCAGCCGCGAAGCCGACAATGCTGCCACGTCAGCCGGACTCCCGGTCGCCACAATCTCGGCAGCCTGCTTCGCAAAACCCAGAAAATCCTCGTTCTTGGCAACAAAGTCGGTCTCGCAATTGACCTCCACCAGCGCGCCTGTTTTGCCATCGGGACTCACGAATGACGCAACGACCCCCTCCGCGGTAACCCGCGCCGATGCCTTGCTCGCCTTGTTGCCGAGCTTTATACGCAGAATTTCCTCGGCCCTGCCGGCGTCCCCGTTGGCTTCGGTGAGCGCCTTCTTGCATTCCATCATCGGCGCGTCCGTCTTGTCGCGCAGATCCCTGACCATTGCGGCCGTAATCTCCGTCATTTCTGCTCCAGACTCTTTAAATACGTTCCCGTTCGGTCCCGCTCGGCAACGGCCATGGCCGTCACGCACAGTGATGCACCGCATTTTACTCAAAAAAAAGGGGCTCACGCCCCTTTTTTCAGTTGCTATCCGCTACTTTTCCGGCACTGCATCCTCGACTTCCACGAATTCTTCATCGCTGATTATTTCCTGCACCACGTGGCTGCGGCCTTCCAGGATCGCGTCTGCAACGCCGCGCGCATAAAGCCGGATCGCGCGGCTGGAATCGTCGTTGCCTGGAATGACGTAGTCGACGCCTTCCGGATTGTGATTCGTATCCACCACGGCAATAATCGGTATACCGAGTTTCTTTGCTTCGGCGACCGCCCCTTTATGATATCCGACGTCAATCACGAACAGGGCATCCGGCAGGCCATTCATGTCCTTGATGCCGCCGAGACTGCGCTCGAGTTTGACGATCTCGCGCTGATAGTTGAGCGCTTCTTTCTTCGCGAGCTTGTCCAGCGTGCCGTCTTCCGCCATCGCTTCCATGTCCTTCAGTCGCTTGATGGAAGCCTTCACGGTCTTGTAGTTGGTCAGCATGCCGCCCAACCAGCGATGATCGACGTATGGCGCACCGCAGCGCTGGGCCTCTTCCTTCACGATCTCGCGCGCCTGGCGTTTGGTGCCGACGAACATGACAACGCCTTTGTTCGAGGTCATTTGACGGACGAACTTGAGCGCGTCCTGATAGAGCGCCAGCGTCTTTTCGAGGTTAATGATGTGAATCTTGTTGCGATGGCCGAAGATAAACGGGGCCATCTTTGGATTCCAGAACCGGGTCTGGTGTCCGAAATGAACACCACATTCCAGCATTTCGCGCATGCTTATTGCCATACAATCTCCATCCAGTTAGGGTTAAGCCTCCATCCGCCCACGTACACTCGTTGCCGAGCACCCTGACCAGGGCGGATGTGCGAGTTTATGGCCCGAACGCACGTCAAGAAACAAAAGGTGCTTGTTCAAAGCCAATCGAAGATTATATCATCCCTGATGCCTTGCGCTCAACCCTCACAGTCCTGCGCAATGGTTGACGCGTGTCGCAATGGGCACGTTCTTTGTAATTGCGTTTTGAACCCGGCGAAAACTGGAATAGAATCCGCCTCCTCTTGATTTATTTGGGTAAATCCCCGTGTATCGTCGCCCTCCCCCTATGACCGTTGCGGCCAAGACCCCTGAAGAAATAGCGAAAATGCGCGTCGCCGGGCGCCTCGCTTCGGAAGTGCTCGATTACATAGCTCCGCACGTCAAGCCCGGTGTAACTACCGACGAAATCGACCGCTTGTGCCACCTTTATATGGTCGACGTGCAACACACGGTGCCGGCGCCCCTGAACTATGCCCCGCCGGGCTATCAGCCTTACCCGAAGTCAGTCTGCACATCGGTCAACCACGTCGTCTGCCATGGCGTGCCGGGCGCAAAAAAACTGAAAACCGGCGATATCGTCAATATCGACATCACCGTGATCAAAGACGGCTTTCACGGTGATACCAGCCGCATGTTTTTCGTTGGCGCGCCGGCGGTGCAGGCGCGCCGGCTGTGCGAAATTACTTACGAATGCATGTGGCGCGGCATTGCGCAGGTGCGCAGCGGCGCGCGTCTGGGGGATATCGGTCACACGATTCAGAGCTGCGCGGAGAAATACGGCTGCAGCGTCGTGCGTGAATTCTGCGGCCACGGGATCGGCCGCAAATTTCATGAAGAACCGCAGGTACTGCATTACGGCCGCCCCGACACCGGCATGGTGCTTGAAGCGGGCATGACGTTCACGATAGAGCCCATGATCAATGCCGGCCGCGCCGATATCCGCCAGCTTGCCGACGGCTGGACCATCGTGACCAAAGACCACAGTCTGTCGGCCCAATGGGAACACACCGTGTTGGTTACGCAGAGCGGTTTTGAAGTGCTAACGGTCTCTGCCGGCACGCCAGCCGCGCCGGATTTCGTCAATGCACCGCATGGGTAGCACGGCACACCTGCTGACCGTCGCGCCCGCCGATGCGCAGCCGCCCGGCGCGCGACTGAAACAGGAGTTCGCGGAAAGCCGTGCGCTGCTGCATCAACGCTACCTCGAAAACGCCGCGGCGCCCGAGTTGCTGCGCGAGCATCGCAAACTTGCGGACAGCCAGCTGCAGGCCCTCTGGCGCGAGCTCGCAATGCCGGCCAGCGTCGCATTGGCGGCAGTCGGCGGTTACGGCCGCGGGCAGCTGTTTCCCTATTCCGATATCGACCTGCTGATCCTGCTGCCGCAAGCGGCCGATGCGGCGCTCGCGCAACAAATCGAACAATTCGTCAGCGTGCTGTGGGACGCCGGACTTGACGTCGGACACAGCGTGCGCACCATTCAGGAATGCGTAACGCTCGCCGCTCAGGACATAACCATACAGACGAGTCTGCTCGAGGCGCGGCTGCTCGCAGGTGAGCGCAAGCTCTTCCGGCAGTTCGAAAAAGCATTCCTGCGCGCGCTTGACGCGCAGCAGTTCACCAAAGCCAAACGGCTCGAGCAGGCGCAGCGCCATGTGCGTTATCACGACACCAACCTCGAACCGAACATCAAGGAAACTGCCGGCGGCCTGCGCGATTTGCAGTCAATATTGTGGATTGCCAAAGCGGCCGGCATCGGCACGCGCTGGTCGGATCTCGTCAAGCGTGAAATCATCACCCGCCGCGAAGCGGCGCTGCTGCGCAAGCACGAGGCGTTCCTGCAGGATCTGCGCATCCGCCTTCATTACCTGGCGCGGCGGCACGAGGAGCGCCTGGTTTTCGACCTGCAGACCGCGCTGGCAATGCAGATGGGATTGCGTGACACGGCCCACCGGCGCGCCAGCGAACATCTCATGCAGCGCTTCTACCGTACCGCGCTGGAAATCGGGCAGTTGAACACGATCGTGCTGCAGAATATCGGCGCGCTCGTTTTTCCCTCGCGCGACCGCGCCATCCGGAAAATTGATAATCACTTTTCCAGCCGCAATGAATTGCTTGAAGCGACGGACGAAGGACTGTTCCGGCGTGAACCCGGCGCCATGCTTGAAGCGTTTCTCGTATTGCAGCAGCACCACGAATTGAAAGGCATTGCGGCGACCACGCTGCGCGCGCTGTGGCGCGCCAGCAAACTGATCAATCCACGATTCCGGCGCGAGCCGGCGAACCGCCAGATGTTCATGCGGATACTGTGCAGCCCCTCGCGTGTCGTGCGCGAGTTCAAACGCATGAATCAGTACGGAATCCTCGGCCGCTATATTCCCGCGTTCGGACGCGTTGTCGGCCAGATGCAGCATGATCTTTACCACGTCTACACCGTAGACGAACATATACTTAACGTGATGCGTAACCTGCGGCGCTTCGCGGTCCCGGAATTTGCGCACGAATTTCCACTGTGCAGCCGCCTGATGAGCGATTTTGCGCGGCCCGAACTGCTCTACCTCGCGGGTCTGTTTCATGATATAGCCAAAGGACGCGGCGGCGACCATTCGGCGCTCGGCAGAATTGATGCGCTCAGATTCTGCCGCGATCACGGCCTGCCGCGCGCCGACGCGGAGCTCGTGGCATGGCTGGTGGAAAATCACCTGGTGATGTCCACCACCGCGCAGAAACAGGATCTGTCCGACCCCGATGTCGTCGCGGCGTTCGCGGCCCGCGTCGGCGATGACCGCCACCTCGTGGCACTGTACGTGCTGACCGTCGCGGATATACGCGGCACCAGCCCCAAGGTCTGGAACGGCTGGAAGGCGAAACTGCTCGAAGATCTGTTCTGGGTTACACGCCGGCGGTTAAGCGGCGACCTGCACTCCCTCGAAAGCAGCCTGCAACAGCGGCAGGACGCGGTCAAGGCCACGCTGCGGCTCTACGCGATCAAGGATGAAGCGACCGAAAAACTGTGGTCCCAGCTCGATGTTGCGTATTTTCTGCGTCACGCGGTTGACGAGATTGCGTGGCATACCCGCCTGCTCAACTATCGCGTCAACGCGCCTGCTCCGATTGTCAAGGCGCGCCTGTCCCCGGCCGGCGAAGGCCTGCAGGTGATGATATATGTGCGCGACCAGAAAGACCTGTTTGCGCGTATCTGCAGTTTTTTCGAACGCATCAGCTACTCGATAGTCGAGGCGAAAATCTACACCACCCGCCACGGCTACGCGCTCGACAGTTTCCAGATTCTCGATCCCAACAACAAGGCCCCCCAATACCGCGATCTGATCGGTTACATCGAATACGAGCTGAAACAACGGCTCGCCAATCAGACGCCGCTCGAGCCGCCGATGCAGGGCCGCTTAAGCCGCCAGCTCAAACATTTCCCGCTCACGCCCGAGATCAGTATCGTCGCCGATGAGCGCGGCCAGTACAAGGTGATGAACATAATCGCGGGCGACCGGCCGGGACTGCTGTCGCGCATCGCGCGTTGTCTGGTCGATTACCAGATCAATTTGTATACCGCCAAGATCAATACGCTCGGCGATCGCGCGGAGGACGTGTTCCTGATCAGCGGCGCCGCGCTGGCGGAGCCGAAGAAAGTGGTGAAACTGGAAAGCGACCTGCTGCAGGCGCTGCAGACCTGAGGGCAGGCTTAAGGCGTCATGACTTCGGAGTCAGGAATTGGACTGGTTTTCCGAACCCTGAATCCCGAATCCTGCCGCTCACTCATCAATAAGATCTTCACCCGGGAACAGGACGTCGGTAAAGCCGAAGCGGCTGAAATCGCGCATCCGCATCGGATAGAGCACGCCGATCAGGTGATCGCATTCATGCTGCACCACGCGCGCATGAAATCCGCCGACACTGCGATCAATGGCGTTGCCGTATTCATCAAAACCCTGGTAGCGCAGGCGCGCAAAGCGCGGCACCAGCCCGCGCATGCCTGGCACTGACAGGCAGCCCTCCCAACCCTCTTCAGTATCGGTACCAAGCGGCGTCAGGGTCGGGTTGATCAGCACGGTTTGCGGCACGCTCTCCGCGTCAGGATAGCGTGGATTGTCCTCGACACCGAAAATTACGACCTGCAGGCCGATGCCGATCTGCGGTGCCGCGAGCCCTGCGCCGTCCAGCTCGCGCATGGTGTCGCGCATGTCCGCGAGCAAGGCAAGCAATTCGGGCGTCCCGAATTTGCCGACCGGACCGGCTTGCGCGAGCAGGCGCGGATCCCCCATTCTCAGTACCTCTTTAATCGCCATGCAGCGTCACCACCTGTTCAATAATGCGTTGCACTCTGCTCATGGCCTGCTGCAAAGTCGCGGCCATATCCTCCATGGCAACGCCGGCGCGGCTCGCACCGCGCCCGGCCGCATGATTGATCACCAGCGCAATGGTCGCGTAAGACAGGCCAATTTCTCTGGCGAGCGCCGCTTCCGGCATACCGGTCATACCGACCAGGTCAGCACCATCGCGCTCGAGACGATTGATTTCGGCCGCAGTCTCGAGGCGCGGCCCCTGGGTTGCGGCATAAACACCACCGTCGACCACCGGTTCTCCGGCCCGCTGCGCGGCTTGCAGGCACATCGCGCGCAACGCCGCGGAGTACGGAAACGTAAAGTCTATATGCTGCACACCGCGGTCGGCGAGCGTGAAAAAAGTGCTGGCGCGACCGTGTGTATAGTCGATTATCTGGTCGGGAATCACCAGCGCGCCCGGCCCGAGATCATCGCGTATCCCGCCGACCGCGGCGATTGCCACCACGTTTTTTGCGCCTTGCGCATGCAGCGCCCAGATATTCGCGCGGTAATTGATCTGATGCGGCGGTATGGTATGGCCGTAGCCGTGACGTGCCAGGAACATGACTGCGTGGCCGTCAATGGCGCCGAACGTCAGCGCGCCCGATGGTTCTCCATAAGGCGTGCGTACCACTTCGCGCCGCACGGCGTTGAGACTGGATATCTGCGTGAAGCCGCTGCCGCCTACGATTGCTAACATGACATTCAGGACTCGGGATTCAGCGCATAAATTTCCGGCAAATTCCGCCATGCGCCTTTGACGTCCATGCCAAACCCGAAGACATAACGGTTCGGCACCTGGATGCCCACGAAATCGGCGGCGATCGGCTTCGGCCTGCCGATGTCCTTGTCGGCAAAGACGGCTGCATAAAATCGACTGGCGCCCGCAGCCAGGACCCGCCGCCGGATTTCAACCATCGTATGTCCTTCGTCGAGGATGTCGTCGAGCACCAGCACCACGCGTCCGGCCAGCGCTTCGCCAGGGAAAACTTTCCACTCGATGCCGCCGCCGCTCAGCGCATCGCCGTAACGCGTCAGGTGCAGATAATCCAGCGCAAGAGGGAACCTGAGCAGCGGCAGCAATTGGCCGGTAAACACCATGGCGCCGCTCATCACGCTCAATACCAGCGGATTCTGGGTTGCGAGCACGCCGGACACTTCGGCGGCGACGCGGCGCACCGCTTGTTTGACCGCCGCCGCGGAACATACCGGCTGCGCGTTCTTCAGAAGTTCCTGCGCCTGGGCCGCCAAAAGCATGCGCATCACTTCCGTGGCGGCGCCGCAATCGCCTGGCGCCGCAATGCCGCCAGATGGCGCGCGAATTCGCGTGCGATTTCCGGGTGCTTGAGCGCATAGGCGACGTTCGCTTTCAGGTATCCGAGCTTGCTGCCGCAGTCATAGCGCACGCCGTCGAATTGATAGGCCAGCGCGCGCTCTTCGCCAAGCAATGCGGCGATTGCGTCGGTGAGCTGAATCTCGCCGCCGGCCCCGGGCTTGCCGCGCTGCAGAAAATGGAACACCCGCGGCGTGAGTATATAGCGCCCCACCACGCCCAGCCTGGACGGCGCCTCGCTGGGTTTGGGCTTCTCGACGATCGCGCGCACCGAATGCAGCGCGCCTTCGCGACGGCCCGGCTTCACAATCCCGTATTGCCGCGTCTCCTCGCGCGATACCTTTTGCACGCCCAGCAACGAACAGCGTTCCCGGCGATAAATATCGACCATCTGCTTCATGACCGGCGGCTTGCCGTCGATCAGATCATCCGCCAGGATGACCGCGAACGGATGATCGCCGACCACCGGTTGCGCGCACAGCACGGCATGCCCCAGCCCCAGCGCTTCCTGCTGGCGCACGTAAATGCATTTGACATTGCGCGGCACGATATTGCGTATCAAAGTCAGCATCGCGTGTTTGCCGCGCGCCGTGAGTTCAGCCTCGACTTCGAATGCCTTGTCGAAATGATCCTCGATCGCGCGTTTGCTGCGGCCGGTGATGAACACCAGCTCCGTAATACCGGCGGCGACCGCCTCTTCCACCGCGTACTGAATGAGCGGCTTGTCGACGACCGGCAACATCTCCTTGGGGCTGGCTTTGGTTGCCGGCAGAAACCGCGTGCCCAGACCGGCCACCGGAAATACCGCTTTGGTAATAATGCTCATGTCGCCCTTATCGATCCAGCAGGTCCAACAAGCCCGCCTCATCCAGTATAGCAATACCGAGTTCACGCGCCTTGACGTATTTGCTGCCGGCATCGGCACCGGCGACAACGTAGTCGGTTTTTTTCGACACGCTGCCGCTGACCTTGCCGCCACGGTCGCGTATCCTCTGCTGCGCGTCATCGCGGGTCAGGCCGGGCAGCGTGCCCGTCAGCACGAAAGTCCTGCCGTAAACGGGACTTGACGCGTCGAACTGCCGCGGCGCGGTTTCGGCGAAATTTACGCCCGCCTTCAGCAATTGCGCGATGACCTCCCGATTGTGCGGCTCGGCGAAGAAGCCCGCAATACTTTGCGTTACGACCGGCCCGACGTCGGGCACCCTTTGCAACGTGTCCGCGTCGGCCGCCTCGAGGCGCTGAATGTTGCCAAAATGACGCGCCAGATCCTGTGCCGTGCTTTCGCCGACATTGCGTATGCCGAGCGCGAAAATGAAGCGCGCGAGCGTGGTGCGCCTGCTTTTGCCGACGGCATCAACGAGATTGTGCGCGGATTTTTCGGCCATACGATCGAGTCCGCAAAGTCCGGCGACATTGAGCGCATAAAGGTCAGCCGGCGTGCGAACGATGTCCTTGTCGACCAGTTGTTCGACCAGCTTTTCGCCCAGTCCCTCGATATCCATCGCGCGACGACTGGCAAAATGCAGCAAAGCCTGCTTGCGCTGCGCCGCGCAGTATAGCCCGGCGCTGCAGCGGGCGATTGCTTCGTCCTCCGCCCTGCGCACCGCCGAGCCGCACACCGGACAACGCGCGGGCAGCACAAACGGGTGCGTCAGCC
>JAYWDM010000595.1:0-3248 GCA_043779885.1 Betaproteobacteria bacterium
TTCAGGCAGCGCGCGATGACGCACGCCTCATTCCTCGCGATTACGATTACGGATAACTTCATCGCGCGGTCTCTCCGGCGCCGGCCGGTGGCGATAGGCCGGCGAACAAAAGGCCGCTTGCCCAGGCGAACAACAGGCCTTCGGTGTGGTCCATCAGCAAGGAATTGAACAGGCTGCCGACGCCTACCACCAGCACCAGCCCGCGCGCGAGGTCGCGGTATAACGGCGCCAGTTTCGCGGCAAGCCGCCACTCAAGGTAAAACAAATAGAGCAGGCACGCGAGCCCGACCAGGCCGATCTGGCTGGCGATCATCAAGTACTCGTTATGCGGATTGCGGGTTGCTTCCATGTGTTTGCCGGCGACTGCCGCCGCATAGGCCGCCGGGAACGATCCGGTGCCGGCGCCAAATACCGGATGCTCGCGGATGATTTGAACGCTGCCGACGTAAAACTCCATGCGCGAACCGATCGAGGTGTCGGAGGGCTTGCCGGGCTGCCAGGCGGAAATTTCCGTCACGGCTTCGTTGATCCGCTGGTAAA
Organism: Betaproteobacteria bacterium; assembly: GCA_043779885.1. Lineage (GTDB taxonomy): Bacteria > Pseudomonadota > Gammaproteobacteria > Burkholderiales > SG8-41 > PALSA-1004. The sequence continues at coordinate 541 of JAYWDM010000595.1, forward strand.
ACATGCCTGATCCGACATAGCCGGCGCAAAACAGGACGATACCGAAAATTGCCGCAACGGCGCGGCCGCGCCGGCGGAACGAGGCGATCAGGAAATAAATCATCAGTACCGCCAATACCAGATAGGCGGTCCGGCTGAACACGATAAAGAGCACGTTGTGCGCAGCGATGAGCGCGAGCCCGATAAAGCCGATCCGCCAGGCGCGGCGCGTTGCCTCGCGCGCGAGCAGCGCGAAACCAAAGGCGCTGAAACCAACCAGCAGTCCGTGGGTAATCGAATACTTGAATCCGCCGGGAATCTCCTGCGCCCGGGGCAGCAGCGGATGCTCGAACAACAGACCTTGAGAGGCGAGGTGCGAGACGATCAGGCTTAAAATTACGGCGCCGCCGAAAGCCTTCAGGCCCGCCTCCCGCGTTTGCTGACTCTGAAACAAGGTAAGGAATACCGGCACGAACAACAAATCAAGATATTTGCCGAAGTAACGCATCCCGTCGCCGGGGTTGCGTGTGCCATAGGCGAGGCCGAGCGCCAGCAATCCGAACAGCGTGAGTGCGGCCAGGGCGACCCGACTTGCCCTGATCGTGGCGAGCTTGTCGCGGAAATTGCCTGACGCGATCCAGGTGACGAGGATCAGCCCCAGCAGTACGTTGTTAAGAGGCGGCGGTGAAATCGGTATCGTGAAACCGAGCACTATGGCGAAGGCGCGTGCGCAGGCGTCAGCCTGGCTGTTGAATTGTTTGATGCGCATGGCAGGCGGCAAATAGCGCGCCCATTCTACGGGATTCGTGCGTCGATCGCGAACGCGGCGGGGCGTCTACTCTTTGCGGTACTCGGGCACGCGGCGCGCGAGTTCCGCGCGCACAGCGTCATCACTATGGTTCTCCGCCCGGCCCAGCCACGCGAGCAATTCAGCGAGCCACGGGCCGTTTTCCCGGCGTGCCTTGGCAATGCGCAATTTCGGGTGCGGGGTCGGCAGACTGTCTTCATCCGCCGCGAGCAACTCTTCATACAGTTTTTCTCCCGGCCGCAGCCCGGTGTAGACGAGTTTGATTTCGTCTTCGCCGAATCCCGACAGCCGGATCAGGTCCCGCGCGAGATCCGCGATCAGCACCGGCTCGCCCATGTCCAGCACGAAGATCTCGCCGCCGTTGCCCATCAGGCCGGCCTGCAGCACGAGTTGCGCCGCCTCCGGTATCGACATGAAATAGCGCCTGATCTCGGGATGGGTTACCGTCACCGGCCCGCCCGCCGCAATCTGCTCGCGAAATTTCGGGATCACGCTGCCGGTGCTGCCCAGCACGTTGCCGAATCGCACCATCACGAAGCGGGTGCCGTGCGGTTGCTGCAATGCCTGGCAGACTATTTCAGCGAGACGTTTGGTGGCGCCCATGACGCTCGTCGGGTTGACTGCCTTGTCGGTCGAGATCAGCACGAACTTCTCGACGCCGCATTGCGCGGCGACATCGGCGACGACATGGGTGCCCGCGACATTGTTAAGCACCGCCTGCCATGAATTTTCGCGTTCCATCAGCGGCACGTGTTTGAAAGCCGCCGCATGGAATACCGCGGACGGCCGGTGCTCACGCATGACATGCGCGACGCGCGCGCGATCCTTGACGTCCCCGATCAGGCATATGAGCGGAATCGACGCGTATTTCTGGCGGAATTCCTGCTCGATGTTATAGAGCGCGAATTCGTTCAGCTCCAGCAGGACGAGGGCGCGCGGCTGGAAACGCGCGATTTGGCGGCACAGTTCACTGCCGATCGAACCGCCCGCGCCGGTGACCATGATGATGCGGTCGTTGATCCATTCCCTGAGCCCTCCCGTGTCGAGCACCACCGGATCGCGGCCCAGCAAGTCATCCAGTTCGACGTGACGAATCTGCGATACCGTGACTTTGCCGCTGACCAGGTCGTCGTACGAAGGCACGGTCATCACCTTCAGACCTGCGTCCGTGCAGATGGTGACGGCGCGCCGCCGGGCGGTATGCGACGCCGCGGGCATGGCGATAATCGCATGTTTGGCGCCGAGCCGGTCCAGGTGCCGCGCTATCTCGCTTACCGTTCCGGCAACCCGGATCCCCTGCAGTTGCCGCCCGACCTTGCCTGTATCGTCATCGAACACGGCGGCCGCGCGCCATTGCGTACTGCGCGCAAGTTCCTTCAGCAGCGCCACGGCGGCTTCCTCGGCGCCGACGATGATCACGGGTTCGCGCTCCGCGCCGGTGAGCGGGCTCAGCCCGCGCTCTTTCCACATGCGATAAATGAAACGGCTGCCCCCCATGATCATGACCAGCAACACCGGATTCAGGACCAGTACCGAGCGCGGGACCGGAATTCTCAACATCAGAAACAGCGCCGGCAGCGCGAGCGCCGTGACCATGACTGCCATCACGATGCGTTTCAGGTCCGGCACACTGGCATAGCGCCAGATCCCGCGATACAGGCCGAACTGCCAGAAAATCGCCGCCTGCAGCGGCACCACCCACAGCAGCGTTTCCGGCATCAGCTTCGCATACTCGGCCGGCAGGTCGAGGTTGAAGCGCAGCCAGAATGCGGCAAACCAGGCGATCACGCATGCCACTACGTCGTGCGTAAACGCCAGGCCGCCGCGCCAGTTGAATCGGATCACGACATTTCCCGTTCTGCGTTGTGCCAGCGGCGATCTATCAGCACGATCAGCGCAATGTAAATGATACAGGCGCCGC
>JAYWDM010000596.1:0-9261 GCA_043779885.1 Betaproteobacteria bacterium
CGCACTCCACGTGGATCGTATTCACCGACCGCGTGATGCACGCGGCGCTGGACGGACAGTTCCTGCTCGAGCAGACGTTTTACCTGCCCGTCGCCGCGATGCAGGATCCGCGCTACTCGCCGCTGCGCATTCTCGAGCAGCATTATCTGCGCCAACTCGCCTAGAGACCGGAAATGGGATATGAGTGATGAGTTATGGGTAACAACCTCCTACGATTCCAACCTTGACGCTTTGCTTCACCCATCACCCATCACCCATAACCCATCACCGTTACTCCATGACACCAACCGTTAGCGGCCAGACATCCGCGCCGCCGATCGCGCTCGCCTGGGTCTGGGTGCTGGCTGCGGCGTGGATACTGCCCGGCCTCATCGGCCACGACCCGTGGAAACCCGACGAAGCATACACTTTCGGCCTCGTATATTCCCTGTTGCAGGGCGGCGACTGGGTGGTGCCGATGCTCGCGCACGAACCGTTCATGGAAAAGCCGCCGCTGTTTTACCTGAGCGCGGCGGCCGTTGCATCGATGCTCGCGCCGCCACTGAGCGTGCACGATGCGGCGCGGCTCACCACCGGTCTTTACATGGCCCTCACGTTTGCGTTCATCGCGGGCGCCGCACACGAAGCCTTCGGCGCGTACCGCGGACGGCTGGCGGCGCTGATGCTGATGGGTTGTCTCGGCATCCTGGTGCGCAGCCACCAGCTGATCACCGACATATCGCTGATGACCGGCTTCGCTGCCGGGTTCTACGGCTTCGCACTGGCGCTGCGGCGGCCGGTGATGGGCGGCCTGTGGCTGGGCACCGGTGTCGGCATCGGGTTCATGTCGAAGGGCCTGCTGGCACCCGGTGTGTTTTGCATACTCGCGCTGCTCCTGCCGCTGTTTCCGGCGTGGCGCAACCGCAATTACGCCGTAAGCCTCGTCGCCGCCGCGCTCGCATGTGCGCCGTGGCTCGTCATCTGGCCGCTTGCGCTGTATAACAAGTCGCCGGCACTCTTCAACGAATGGCTGATGGTCAACAACTTCGGCCGTTTTTCCGGCAGCAGCAGGATCGGCCCGCCCGCCGACACGGCGCACTACCTGCGCATCCTGCCGTGGTATGCCTTGCCTGCGCTGCCACTCGCCGCGTGGGCGCTGTGGCGCGCCCGCCTTGCGGAACTGCGGTCGCCGGCGTACGCTCTGCCGCTCACCGGCTTCCTCGTGATTTTCATCGTGTTGAGCGCGTCCGCCGACGCGCGGGAACTCTACGCGCTGCCACTGGTGTTGCCGCTTGCGCTCATGGCGACTCCCGCGACCGACACCTTGCGACGGGGCGCCGCCAACCTCATGTACTGGTTCAGCGTCATGGGCGGCGGGGTCTTCATCATCGTCGCGTGGTTCTATTGGAGCGCGCTGGAACTGAGCCTGCCGCCGAAACTGCATGACCATCTGCTCGATCTGCAGCCGGGCTACGCGACGGGATTCAAATGGCTGCCGTTTGCGCTTGGCGCGCTCTACACCGCCGGCTGGGTCGTGCTGCTCGCGACACTCAGGAAAAACCGCGAGCGTCCCGTCATCGCGTGGTCCGCCACCATGACCATGATCTGGGGCTTGCTCGGGATATTGTTCGTCGGCTGGATCGACGTCGGCAAGAGCTATCGGTCGATGATTGCAGAAATGCAGGCGGCATTGCCGCCGAAATACGCGTGCATGGCGAGCGTTAACCTCGGCGAGCCGCAACGGGCGATGCTGCATTACTTCGCCAATATCATCACCTGGCGTCTTGACGCGACCGGGCGCAAACGCGATGACTGCGATCTCGCGCTGGTGCAAGGTGTCGCGAGCGAAGAGCACGTGCCGCTCGGACCCTGGCAGAAAATCTGGGAAGGCGCGCGCCCGGGCGAAAAGGTCGAGCAGTACCGGCTTTATCGGCGCACGGACGCAAAGGCCGGAAAACCCTGAAACCGAAGGACTGCGCCGAGAGCGCCGGGAAAACCTGTTCACCACAACCACGACGAAGAGGGAGCGATGATGAGCGACTACCAGGAGCGTTACAAGCGCGGGATGAAGTTACTCAAGAAAATGGGGCGGGAGGATCTGATGCTCGAGCAGAAAGCGCTGTGTCCCGACATGTACGAGATCTCGGTCGGGCACCTCTTTGGCGATATCTGGGCGCGCCCCGGATTGAGCCTGCGTGATCGCCAGCTCGTCACGCTCGCCGCCAACATCGCGCTCGCACGCGCGACCGGCAACTACTCGCATTACCGCAGCGCCCAGCACATCGGCATCACCAAGGACGAAATCTGCGAGGTGATCCTGCAGGTCGGGCATTACGCGGGCTGGCCGACCCTTTCCAACGCGATCCGCCAATTCACCGCCGTGCTGAAGGAAGACGCCGCCATGAAGAAAAGCCGGAAGAAGCGCAAATCCAGGTTGGTCTAAGCGTAACCGGTGGAGCCAGGAGATGACCCGCTACGGCATTAGCGCACGCGCTTGCGCAGCAGGATTTGCATTGGCGTCGGCGGGTCATTCGCTCGCGCAGCCTTATCCAAGCAAGCCAATACGCATGATCGTGCCATCGGTCCAGGCGGACGCGCCCGGACTCGTTAGCCGCAGGCCCGTTCGCGGGGAGGGCGCGCAGTCCGCCGGGTTTTATACCGCCGCACTTGCCATCACGCAGCCTTATCCAAGCAAGCCGATACGTTTGATCGTGCCATCGGCGCCCGGCGGCGGCACCGACATCGTCGCCCGCGTGATTGCGCAGGGACTCGGCGAAGCCTGGGGACAGTCTGTCGTGGTCGATAACCGGGGCGGCGCGGGCGGCATCGCGGGCGTGACAGTCGCCGCCAAGGCGTCCGCTCCCGACGGCTACACGTTGCTGCTCGGCAGCAACGGCCATCTGTCGTTTGCGCCCGCGGTCAATCGCCGCCTGCCCTACGATCCGCAAAAAGACCTCGCACCCGTTTCGCTGGTCGCGCAGCAACCTTTCGTGGTGGGCGTCAGCGCGGGGTTGCCCGTCGGTTCGCTGACGGAGTTCATCGCGTATGCGCGGAGCCGTCCCGGCACCATCACCTACGGTTCCGGCGGCAATGGTTCGGCCTCGCATCTCGGCACCGAGCTATTACAGCTCACGGCGGGCTTCTCGATGCTGCATGTGCCGTATAAAGGCACCGGCCCCGGCATGTCCGCCCTGATGTCAGGCGAACTGCAGTTTCTGCTGGCCGGGCTGGCGACCATCATGCCGCACAGCAAGAGCGGAAAAATCAAGGCGCTCGCGGTCACGGGAGCGACACGCTCGAAGGTGGCGCCCGATGTGCCGACTGTCATCGAAGCGGGCGTAGCGGGCTACGAGTTTGTGGTGTGGTACGGGATGATGGTCCCCGGCGGCACGCCACAGGCCATCATCACCAAAATAAACGCCGAAATCGCAAGAGTGCTGCGGTCGCCCGCGACGAGCGAACGCTATGCCGCCGCCGGCCTCGAGCCGATCCGCAACTCGCCCGAGGAATTCGCCGACCTGCTCAAGCAGGAAATCCCCAAATGGCAGCAGGTCGTGAAGGCCGCCAACATCCATGTCGAATGAGGAAGCGGGATTCGGCGCGAGGGTCGAGGATAGGGAAACGCGGATTCAAGGGTAAGGTAATCCGGCATTCTTACCATCCCCGGTCCTGCATCGCGATGCGGCGCGGTATCGCGCCGCCGTCAGCCGGCATGGGAGATTTCATCGCGGGTCGCCGGATAAGCTGCATCTATCGCATACGGCCGATATCCTATAATCCATCCATGCGCGACACCATCCAGCGGTTCCTGTTCGAGCACGCGCCGGTGCGCGGCGAAATCGTGCATCTTGACGCAACCTGGCGCGCAGTGCTCGAGCGGCACGACTACCCGCCTGCCGTTCGCGCGCTGCTCGGCGAAATGATGGCCGCCGCAGCGCTGCTCACCGCAACGCTCAAGTTCGGCGGCACGCTGGTCATGCAGATCCAGGGCAGCGGCCCGGTAACGCTGCTGGTCGTTGAATGCACGAGCGAGCATCACATTCGGGCGACGGCCAAATGGTCGGGCGATCCGCCGGCGGGTGCGCTCGGCGACCTGGTCGGCGACGGCAAATTTGCGATTACGCTCGATCCGGGACAAGGCAAGCCCGGCTACCAGGGTGTGGTCGCGCTGGCCGGCGCCACGGTCGCCGCGGCGCTCGAGCAATACATGCTGCGCTCCGAACAGATCGAAACGCGTCTGTGGTTGACGGCGGCCGGCGATTGCGCGGCCGGCATGTTGCTGCAAAAACTGCCGGACCAGGAAGGCGCCGACGCCGATGCGTGGCAGCGCGCGACCACGCTGGCCGCATCGCTCACGCCGCAGGAACTCGCCGGCCACGATGCGCGCGAATTGCTGCGCCGCCTGTATCTGGCCGAGGACATCCGGGTGTTCAAAGCGCGGCCGGTCGATTTTCGCTGCACGTGTTCGCGCGAACGCGTGGCGGGCATGCTGCGCATGCTCGGGCACGACGAAGTGCGCGGTATCGTGGCGGAGCGCGGCGAGGTCGAAGTCACCTGCGAGTTCTGTAACCAGCGTTATGGATTCGACGGCCACGCCAGCGAGCAGGTATTTGCCGGTGTCCACGCCGCGGGCAGCGGAACGCGCCACTAAGAGGCGCTGTCGACACCCGCTTTTCGCAGGCGTAAAATGGTGTTCCTTTTTCAGGTTCATCGGCCTGCGTCAGCAGGCCGTTTTTCTCGCAATCAACGGGCAAGGAGACAGTTATGAGCAACGAACGCGAAGTGGTGGTGTTAAGCGGCGTGCGCACTGCGATCGGCGATTACGGCGGCGCGCTCAAAGACCAGCCGCCGTCCGAACTGGCGGCGCAGGCCATACGCGAGGCGGTCAAACGCGCGAAAGTTGATCCCAAGGAAGTCGGTGCAATGGTGCTCGGCAACGTGATCCACACCGAAGCGCGGGACATGTACATCTCGCGCGTCGCATGCATCAAAGCCGGGCTGCCGCAGGAAGCGACAGCGCTGACCGTGAACCGCCTGTGCGGCAGCGGACTGCAGGCGATCATCAGCGCGGCGCAAATGATCAAGCTGGGCGACGTCGATGTGGCGGTCGGCAGTGGCGCCGAATCGATGAGCCGCGGCGGCTATCTGATGCCGACGCTGCGCTGGGGCCAGCGCATGAGCGACGGCAACGTAATCGACATGATGGTGGGCGCGCTGACGGACCCGTTCGACACCGTGCATATGGGCATCACCGCCGAGAACATTGCCGCGCAATGGAAGATTACGCGCGAGCAGCAGGATGAGTTCGCGGTCGAAAGTCATCGCCGCGCCATCCATGCGATCGAGAAAGGCTACTTCAAGGACCAGATCCTGCCGATCGAACTGAAGACCCGCAAGGGCACGACGGTATTCGACAAGGACGAGCATCCGCGCGCCGACGCGACCCTGGAAGGCATGGCCAAGCTGCGCGCGGCATTCAAGAAAGACGGTTCGGTCACCGCCGGCAATGCCTCGGGCATCAATGACGGCGCCGCCGCGATTGTGATGATGGAAAAATCGGCCGCGGAAAAGCAGGGGCTCAAACCGATGGCGCGGCTGGTGTCCTATGGCATCGCCGGCGTCGATCCGAAAATTATGGGCATCGGTCCGGTGCCGGCCTGCACGAACGCGCTGAACAAAGCGGGGCTCAAAGTGAGCGACATGGACGTAATCGAAGCCAACGAAGCGTTTGCGGTGCAGGCGATGGCCGTGGCATGCGACCTCAAGTTCGATCCGAAGAAAACCAACCCGAACGGCGGCGCGGTCGGCCTCGGGCATCCGATCGGCGCAACCGGCGCGCTCCTGACAGTCAAAGCGCTGTACGAACTGGAGCGCATTGGCGGCAAGTACGCGATGGTGACGATGTGCATCGGCGGCGGCCAGGGCATTGCCGCGATTTTTGAGCGGCTGCACTGAAAGCGTGAGGCGTCAGGCGTGAGGGGTGAGGCGGGAAAAGCCTGACCGCGGGGTAGCGCGCCGCGGCGCGCTACCACCCCTTCTATTCAGCATTGCGTAAATGAGTGACAACCCATTTACGCCTGAAAATCTCCCTTCTCCCTCCGGGAGAAGGGCCGGGGATGAGGGACTGAGCGTCAGGAATTTATGAAAAGCTCAGTAATATCTGCTCCTGCGCGCTGGAAACGGCGAACCCCGGCCAACCAGCGCTTCGAGCATGATGATTTCCGCGTCGGTGTGATTGACGACCATCGCGGACATCGTTACCCCGTTCTCGATCCAGACGGGTTTTTCATGATGCTTCGTCGCATAGCTCACAGGCTGTCCGTCGAGCGGGCGCAGGTTCACGGCGCCGAAGCACAGGCAGAAATAGCTTTTGCGCGCGTCGGTCTCAATGTAGCAGCCGGTGCCGCGTATGCCGATCGTGGCGGTAGGTGTCGCGAGTTGCCGGCCGCCCTTCCCGAACACCGAGAGCAAACCGCCCGTCACCACGCGCAGAAAAGTCGCGACTGAACCTGCACCGAAATCCACCTGGCTGTTTGCCCGTTGCAGGAAGGCATTGTCCCCGAGCACATAAACAGCATGCGCACCGGCGCCGGTGGATACGACATCTCCACGCTTGATTGGAGTACCCTCGACCGCGGGCTGGCCGTTCACCGAGACCTCGCCGTTGATCCTGTTGAAACCCTGCCGCAGCGACTTTGGATCGGCCGCCAGCGCCTGATGAACCCAGGCCGTCATTCCGCCCGCCGCACTGGCGGTCAGGCCCCGCAGAAACAACCGGCGCTCGATTTTTTCCATGGAAGTGATGCTGTCCCCGTTCTGACCAGGCACGTTTGTTAGCCGGCCAAGGTCTTACTTTAGCATCTTGCATCCCTATTTGTGCCGGGCAGGTCACCTTGCCGGGGTCCTGCATGCATGACACGCTCGATCCCTTAGTCGCGGAATTCGGGCACAATCGAATCTCCGGAACACGCCTGAGGAAAGCCGCGGCGCGCGGGTCCGGTGCAAAGCTCAAGGAGGGACGCAATCATGATGGTGACGCCTTTATACGCTGGGTTGCTCGTTTTCTGGTTCGTGGTCCTCAGCATCACGGTCATACGCAGCCGCGGCGCCGGCAAAATCCCGCTTGGCGACGGCGGCGATCCGGGCATGCTGCGCGTGATCCGCGGGCATGCGAATTTTGCGGAATACGTGCCGCTGGCGCTGTTGCTGATGGCGCTGCTGGAGCTGAGCCATTTTTCGATTTACGTGCTGCACGCGCTGGGACTGACGCTGCTGGTAGCGCGCCTGCTGCACGGCTACGCGCTGTCGTTCACCCGGCATTTTCAGTTCGGACGCGCTGCGGGCGCCGGACTGACGTTCCTCGTGCTGTTGGTTGCGGCCGTGCTATGCGTGTACCAGGCGATACGCGCGCATCAGCTTTGGTGAGGCGCGAAGACCAGGGATTAATTCGAGAGGCGCGGGTTTGCGCGCTCATCGCACACAAGGGGCCAGGCGTCATTTTTTCCGCGCGTGCAGATTCGATTGATCTTCACGCACGGCAAATCTGAGCGGCCGTCGCGGAGATGCCATGGAGCCGTTATCGTTCGACCTGTATTTTCTCATGCGCAAGGTGCTCGGCACGCTGGTTCTGCCGCCGAATGGCCCGTTGATCCTCGCGTTTGCCGGCCTGCTGCTCCTCGGGCGGCGGCCGCTCCTCGGACGCGCGCTCGCCTGGCTCGGATTCACCACGCTGCTGCTGTTGTCGGTGCCCGTGGTGTCGAGCAGTTTGCTCAGGGCGCTCGATGACAGCGGGCCGCTGGATTTCGCCAGGGCGCGCACGGCACAAGCGATCGTCATTCCCGGTGGCGGAATCCGCAGCGACGCGCTTGAATACGGCGGCGATACGGTCGGCGAGTTCACCCTCGAGCGGGTGCGCTATGGCGCATGGGTCGCGCGCCGCACGGGATTGCCGGTGCTGGTTTCGGGCGGCGTAGTCTACGGCGGGTCCGCCGAAGCGCAGGTGATGCGCAAAACCCTGGTTGACGAGTTCGGTGTTGCGGTCAAGTGGGAGGAAGCGCAATCGCGCAATACGCATGAGAACGCGCTGCGGTCGGCGGAGATACTGCGCGCCCATGCCGTGCGCCGGATTATCCTGGTTTCGCACGGTTTCGACATGCGGCGCGCCCAGGCGGAGTTCGAAGCCGCGGGACTTGAGGTGATACCCGCGCCGACCATGCTCACCGCATTCAGGATTGACGGACTCGTCTCCTGGATCCCAAGCGCACGCTCGTTGTCGCGCAGCTACTTCGCGCTCTACGAGTTGCTTGCCAACGGTGTGCGGCGCTTCGGCATGTGACACGGGCCGCGCCGCACGCGGCAACTACGCAGCGGGTCAGGGGCGGCGCCAACCAGGCTTGTTTATTCGAACGCACTCAGGCGCGCGACGATGTTCGTCCCGGAGCCCGCCAAAAACGGCACGATGAAACTGGATCAATCCGGCCGGATAAGCGGCTGTCCGTTGCGCCAGCGCGCAGACCGTAATCGGCGACAAATCATTCAGCTTCAGCGGGTTGTGCGGCGGCTTCGTGCACCGGCTTGCGTTGTTGGTGAACCCGTTCGCAGGCGTTAGCAGGGTGCTGGCGGAAAATTTACCCGCTTTGATCCAGATCAAACCGGCGCCTTGCCCCCTCTGTAACATGTTCTGCCATTCATGAATTCCCGTGTGCTGCCGTCGGGTTCTAATCTCCTGCCATTGGCGTTCTGACCATGCCCCGAACCATCAGGTCGATTATCGAGGACCAGGCGCCTGTCACCGCGCCGGTACAGACGACGGTCGCGGAGGCTGCGCGCCTGATGCAGCGCAACGGTGTCGGGGCGGTATTGGTGGAGGAAAACGGCCGGCTCGTCGGCATAATCACCGAGCGCGATGCGCTGTTCAAGGTCATGGCCAGGGGACTTGATGCGGAATCCACCTGCATTGCCCAAGTCATGACGCGCGACCCGCAGACCATACGCCCGGACCAGCCCTTCGAGGATGCCCTTCGCATCATGCATGCAAACAACTTCCGGCATGTGCCGGTGGTGGAGTATGGCCGGCCCATCGGCATGGTCTCCGCGCGTGACGCTCTCGGCCCGGAACTGGCGGATTTCATACACGCATTGCTGCGTCAGTCGCGGGACGATGAGATCCCGGACATCCCGGTGCAACGCGACCAATAGGCCGGGAGCGTCGCTGCCGCGAACGCTTGCTCGCGCATTGCCGGCGACAGCGCGTTCACGCCTGCGTTTACCGCGTTCGGGCAA
>JAYWDM010000597.1:0-3244 GCA_043779885.1 Betaproteobacteria bacterium
CGCGGCGCCCGGCGATCACGCGGCGCGGCGCATTTCTCATCCTCCCCTTCAAGGGGAGGACCGAGGTGGGCCACGTTGTCACGCACGGCGCATTTCTCATCCTCCCCTTCAAGGGGAGGACCGAGGTGGGGATGGGTTAAAATCTCGCGCGCCACAAATTCTGACCCATCCCCATCCCAGCCTTCCCCTTGAAGGGGAAGGAGAGAGTGGCGCTACGCGAATAATTGTACCCACCAGCCTTCCCCTTGAAGGGGAAGGAGTTTCACCCGCACCGCACGCTATCGTCTGGTGCGAATTTATTTCGTCAGTTGCTCGCGCAGCCACTGCCACGCAGCCGGCGCCCACTCGCGTTCATTCTTCGCCGCGATATGTCCATCGTCCGGATAAACGCGCGCAACGCGGCCGGTGGGCGGACCGCTTTCGAGCGCGAGATACAGATTGCCGATCGGCGTGAGGTGATCGACCTTGCCGTTCACCAGATACATCGGCATCGTCAATTTGTCGAGCAACCCGTTGTCCTTCAACGACCAGCGCAGGAATTCGGCGCGCTGCTCGTCTTCGGTGATCGGACGCGGCGCGGGTTTGGTGCCGCGCGGACCGAACCAGTTCGTCCTCGCGCGCTCCGCTGCGGCCTTGCGCCATTCCGCGCGTTCCTCCGCCGTGCCCCAGTAACCGACGCCGCCCGGCGCGCACGAAATCAACCCCTTGACGCGCGCGTCCAACGCGGCAAGCCGCATCACCCACAGGCCGCCGCGGCTGACGCCGAAAGCGCCAAGACGATCGCCGTCGATCCCGGGCCGCGCCGCGAGCGTGTCCAGCGCGGCCTGCCAGGCGACCACTGCCTCAGGCGCGTGATCGAACGTAGTCTGGCCGGTGCCCGGCGCATCGACGACGAGCGACGCCATGCCTTCGGCCATTGCGCCCTGGGCGTATTTTTCGCGATCTTCCTTGTACATATCGCCGCCGCACATCACGAGCACCGCGGGCACCGGCTGCGCCGCCGACGCGCCTGGCGGCAGGCGCAGATGGCCGACCGCTTCCCTGTCGCCGCGCTGGATGCGAACGACCTCCGGCGGCGCATCGAGCAGGGCGGCCGCGCGCTGGAAACATTCGAGATACTTGCGGTACGACTCCGCCTTGAGCGTACTCATGGTCGGCGGGCAGATCGCCGAACCGCCGCGGTACGGCGATGGAAAGCGCGCGATGCTGTAATAGCTTTTCGCCTGCAGGAAGGCATTGCGCGCGGTGTCCCTGTCGCCGCGCTGCATCGCCGCCTCCGCGTCTTTTTCATAGCGCGCCGCCACCGTGCTCCACGCCGGCACCCAGTCTTCGTCCTCGGTGCCTTTGAGAGCCGCCACCGTGTCGAGCATCGGCTGCAGATCATCGACGAGATTGAACCAGCGGCGGTAAAACCCGCCGATCGCGACGATGAACGGATCTTCGTCCGGTCGCACCGGCAGTTTGGCGAGCACTTCAGTTTTATTCTGCATGGCCATTCGTTGCCCCCTGAGGTTGCGTATGATGTCGTGTCCCGCTTCAAAACGCGCGTGGCGCATAATGGGCGGAGTTGAAGCCAGCCGGGAACATACGGTGAGCCGCATCGATTGTAAAGGCCGTGGCCCGCTTGACGAATGCCGGCGGCGGATAAAATACGCTGCTACGCCAGACGAGGAAAAAATGAAGCATTGCAAAATTGAGCTCATCGCTATGGCGCTTGCGATTGCCACCCCGCTTGCGGCGACAACCACCGCCTGCGCGCAGGACTATCCCGTGCGCTCGATCCGCATCGTGCTGCCGTTCAGTCCGGGCGGCGGCACCGATCTGCTCGCGCGCCTTCTGAGCAAGCGTTTCTACGAGGCGTTCGGGCAGACCGCGGCGGTCGATAACCGCCCCGGCGCGGGCGGCAATCTCGGCGCCGACATCGTGGCGAAAAGCGCGCCCGACGGTTACACGCTGCTGATGTCCACCGCGTCGCTCGCGGTCAACGTGACGCTGTATGCAAAACTTCCCTACGACGCGCGCCGCGACCTGATTCCGATTACGCAGGTCGCGTCCGCTCCGCTGGTGGTGACCGTGCATCCCTCGGTGCCCGCGCGCAGCGTCAGGGAGTTTGTCGACCTGGCGAAGAAGACGAAAGGCGGGCTGAATTTCGGGTCCAACGGCAGCGGCACGACCAGCCACCTTGCGATGGTGATGTTCAACCAGGTCGCGGGGTCGCAGCTCACGCACATCCCCTACAAGGGGGCGGGCGCGATGCTTACCGCGCTGCTCTCCGGCGAAGTCGAGATCGGGTTCCCCGCCGTCATCAGCGTGCAGCCGCACTTGCGCTCGGGCCGCCTGCGCGCGCTGGCCGTGACGACCAAACGCAAGTCTTCCGCCTTGCCCGACGTGCCGACGCTCGATTCGCTCTATCCGGGCTTCGATATCGACAACTGGTTTGCGCTGTTCGCGCCGGCCGGCACGCCGGCGGCGATCGTCAACCGTATCCACGCTGAGGTCGTGAAAGGGCTGCAGCATGCGGAGTCCAAAGCGTTCATGAAGAACGAGGGCGCGGAACCCGTCGGCAATTCGCCGGCCGAGTTCGCGGCGTTCTTTGCACGCGAGATCGAGAAGTACGCGCGGATCGTCAAGCTGTCGGGCGCGAAGCCGGATTCGTGATGATGACGCTTACTGAGCATTTCGGAAATGGTTGACAAACCATTTCCGCTCGACGTTCCCTTCCCCCGCCCGGGGGGAAGGGCTAGGGATGGGGGCCGGGCGACGTCACGCATTGCCGTAAAGCCCGGCAGGCTGTTGCCGGCGGCAATCTGCGCCGCCCTGTTTGCAAGCGCGGCATGCGCCGCCGAATACCCGGCGCGGCCGATCCGGCTGATCGTGCCGCAGGCGCCGGGAAGCGCATCGGACACCGTTGCCCGCCTGCTGGCCGCGGAACTGGCGCAGCAGTTGAAGCAGCAGATCGTCGTCGACAATCGTCCCGGCGGCGCGCTGATGATCGGCATGGAATTGACCGCGAAGGCCCTGCCCGATGGCTACACGATAGGCTATGGCCCCATCGGCGCGCTCGCGATCAGTCCCAACATCGTGCGCGGCACCGTAGCGATCGACGTGCAGAAGGACCTGCAGCCGGTGGCGCAGACGACGACCGGCCACATGCTGCTCGCGGCATCGCCCGCGACATCCTTCAAGACCGTGCGCGACGTGATCGCTTACGCGAAGCAGAATCCGGACAAGCTGTCGAACGCGT
>JAYWDM010000598.1:0-9249 GCA_043779885.1 Betaproteobacteria bacterium
CCGGCCAGCTTGAAGCCGCGTGCTTCAGCGCGCAATTCACCGTGGCGGTTTCGCCGATCGTTTTCGATTCGATACCGCCGGCCGCATGAAGTTGCTGACGCTCGCGTTGATCGCCCTCATCGCAATGCTGCAGTATCCGCTGTGGCTGGGCAAGGGCAGCTGGCTGCGGGTATGGGACGTCGATCAGCAGGTGCGTGCTCAGCGCGAGACCAATCAAAAACTGCACGCGCGCAATGCAGCGCTGGATGCCGAGGTGCGGGATCTGAAACAGGGCCTGGACGCGATTGAAGAGCGCGCGCGCAGCGAACTCGGGATGATCAAACAGGACGAAATATTCTTCCAGGTGATCGAAGCAAAGTCGAGCGGCCCGGGCTCCCGGCCGCAGGACTAACGCGAACGCGGAAATTCGGAGCGTTCGCCGCGCCGGCAACAATCATTGCACACGTGTACATGACCGGCGGCATCGGCTTGCACGCAAAGAACAATCGTGGTTGAATGCTCGTCGCGGGAATGCAATGGGTCGACATCAATAGAGCTCATCCAACGCGAGCGGTAATTGATCAAAGGAGGTTTTGCGATGCGAATCAAACAGGGCGCTGCGCCCGCTGTAATCGTCGACAACGCCCGGGTTTCCGGCGCCGTCGTTGCGTCCCCTGCGGATGCGACGGCAAGCAGTCCACGCGACGCCAGTCGCCGGAATTTTTTGCGTCGCAGCAGCACTTTGGCAGGCAGCGCCCTCGCGGCAGGCGCCGCGGGCGTGTCGCTATCGCAGGCGGCGCCGCTGGCGATACCCGAGAGCAACAAGGGTTTCGGCAAGCCGATTGCCGCGGACGATTATGGCATGCCCTCCAAATTCGAGTCGAAGGTACGCCGCCGCCGCACCGATGTCCTGAAAAACCGCCAGAATTTTTCGGACTGGAGCATGACGCCGCTGCAGGACCAGTACGGGATAGTCACGCCGAACGGGCTCGTATACGAGCGCCATCATAATGGTACGCCCGATATCGATCCGTCCACGCACAAGCTGGTGATCCACGGCATGGTGCGCCAGCCGCTCGAATTCAGCATGGACGACCTCATGCGTTATCCGGCGGTATCGAAATTTCATTTCATGGAGTGCTCCGGAAACGGGCTGACCGACTGGCTGAAGGCTGCATCCACCACCGTTCAGCAGACCCACGGTCTGCTGTCCGGCGGCCAATGGACCGGCATCCCGGTGTCGTGGCTGCTCGATGAAGCCGGCTTGCAGCCGGGCGCGACATGGGCGCTGTTCGAAGGCGCTGACGGCGCCGGTCACGTGCGCAGCATGCCGATGAAAAAGTTGCTGGAGGACTGCCTGATTGTCTATGCGCTGAATGGGGAGATGTTGCGGCCCGAAAATGGTTACCCGCTGCGCTTGTTCGTGCCCGGCTGGGAGGGCAACGTCTCCGTGAAATGGTTGCGCCGCATAAAGGTTGGCGATCAACCGTGGCATGCGCGCAGCGAGACCGCGCGCTATACGGATCCTATGCCGGACGGCAAATGGCGCCAGTTCAGCTTTGATATGGAATGCAAATCGGTAATTACGCGCCCCTCCGGCGGTATGCACATTGCCCGTGGTATGCATGAGATCCAGGGGTTCGCATGGTCAGGCAAAGGCAAGATCAAGGCCGTGGACGTTACCACCGACGGCG
Organism: Betaproteobacteria bacterium; assembly: GCA_043779885.1. GTDB lineage: Bacteria > Pseudomonadota > Gammaproteobacteria > Burkholderiales > SG8-41 > PALSA-1004. Next base: position 1,674 of record JAYWDM010000598.1, read on the forward strand.
GCAGGAACTGGCAGGAGGCCACGCTCGAGGACCCGGTCATGGACAAATGCCTGACGCGCTTTCGTTATCGGTGGGACTGGCAGGGTGGGTTCGCCACAATCGCAAGCCGCGCGGTGGACAGCACCGGCTATGTTCAGCCGACTGTGCAGGACCTCCAAAAGCCGCGCGCGATCGTCGGATTCGTCCAGCACAATAACGCGGTATTTCCATGGTCTGTCAGCGCAACCGGCGAGGTGAAAAATGCGATCGCTTAAGCTTGCATTGAGTATTACGGGCGCTCTCGCGGTTGCCGCCTGCGCAACGCAAGAGATGTCGCAACCGGTGGCAAAACCGAGTGTTGGATTCGGCAAGGCGATATCCGACGCGGATATCGCCCCTTGGAACATCGACGTACGCACGCCTGACGGCAAGGGTCTGCCGGCCGGCCGCGGCACAGTGGCTGAGGGCAAGGCGGTCTACGATGCCAAGTGCGCGGTGTGTCACGGTGCGGAGGCCAAAGGCGGCCCCGTCTATGGCACGATGGTTGGCGGCATCGGCTCGTTCAAAACCAATGCCCGCGTCCTCACGCCCGGCAGCATGTACCCCTATGCGCCCATATTGTTCGACTATATCCGACGCGCAATGCCGATGGACCGGCCGCAATCGCTGAACGTTAACGAGGTCTACGCGGTGTCCGCGTACCTGTTGCAGCTTAACGGGCTGATTCCGGATAATGCGGTGATGGATCAGAATACGCTGGCCAGGGTGCACATGCCCAATCGGGACGGCTTTATCGTGGACGACCGTCCGGACACGAATGCCGTCCGTTGCATGACAAACTGCAAGTAGCCGTCCATCCGGACGCGACGGCGGGCGAGAGGGAGACCGTGAGGTGCTGACGAACAGAATACTCGGGCGTACGCTTGGTGCGGCGATGTTCGCGGGGGCAATGGCGTACGCGTTGGCTTCAGTCGCAGCCGAGCGCGATCCGATTTTGGAGTTCGTGCAGGCGCAATGCATTCAGGAAGCCATGGTGCGCGGTCACTCAGGTGAAGCATTGAAGGGCTACGTTAACGCTTGCGTCGAGGTAAAACGCCATGCCCCCCCGCCTGACCTCAAGCAATTTTTCGCGGTGCCCGCCGCGTGCTAGAGCACCCGGCGGCGTCTTCGAAAATCGCCTAGCGGTTGGCGGGGCCCGCGAAGCGGCCAGCGTCCAGGGTCGTGCTCCCGAATGTTTCCTGCGGCGTTTCTTCGCGGTCTCCCGGCAGTTTCTTTTCGAAACGCGCACACGCCCCGTTTTGCGTATCGCCGAGCCGATACCGCGCCCGCCGGGAATGAATGCCATGCGTAGCCTGGCTGGCATGGAATCTGCATGAGTTCATCAAGTTTTGCCCGGCGCAGTAACTGACTATCGGAGGCCCTATGTCGAAGACCGCCAGCCAATGGAATCAGCAGCCCAAATTTCCACCCTCGCATTTCGTCGACAGTCGCATTTACACGGACGAGCAGCTGTTTCACGAGGAGCGCGAAAAGATTTTCAATAAGTGCTGGATCATCGCCTGCCACGAATCCGAAGTTCCCGGCGCGTTCGATTACCGCACGTTCTACCACCCCGGCGGCACGCCGTTGATCGTGGTGCGTGGCGAAGACATGCAGGTGCGCAGTTTTTATAACGTCTGCCCGCACCGCGGCAACACGCTGCTTTACGATCCCGTCGGCAACGCCAAGCGCATCACGTGCATCTTTCACGCCTGGTCGTTCGACACGAAAGGCAACTGCACCGATATTTCACGCGAGGAGCAGGGCTTCCAGAAGCGCTTCTGCAAAGCCGATACCGGCTTGCGCGAGGTGCGTGCCGAGGTTGGCTTCGGCGGTTTCGTATGGGTGAATATTGATGACGACGCCTGCACGTTGGGCGATTACATCGGCGACTCGCTCACCATGCTGCAAGACAACATGTCGATGCCGCTCGAAGTTTTCCACTATCACAAGGCGATCGTCGATACCAACTTCAAGCTGTGGCACGATACCAACAGCGAGTTCTACCATGATTACATGCATTACTTTAACCGCGTGACCGGCATGCTCCAGCCGGGCTATTTCGACCGCAAGTACACCGGTTATCCGAACGGGCATGCTTCCGTCGGGTCCATGGAGATCAAATACGACGCCTATGATGGCGGCCAGAAGCGTGGCGTCGGCTGGCCGGGGCTCGCGCCCGGCGGCTGGATTTTGATCGATATTTTTCCGGGCATGACCTATAACCTGCGCACTTCGGTTTTGCGCATGGATACGTCGATACCGCTGGGGCCGAACAAACTCCTCATCGAATTTCGCGGCCTGGGATTGAAGAGCGATACGCCGGAACAGCGCGCGGAACGGATTCGCGATCACAACACGATCTGGGGGCCGTTCGGGCGTAACCTGCACGAAGACCTGCTGGGCGTCCACGGCCAGGGACGCGCGATGCATCCGGGTGGCGAGCCGACGTGGGTGATACACGGCCGCGAAGAAAATATGACGATACACGACGAGGGCGGTATGCGGCATTTCTACGCCGAATGGGGCCGTCGCATGGGGCGCAAGGCGTACGATCCGTACGGCGAGCGCAAGATAACCGCCGCAGCCTGACCGTAATTGCTGACGCGGCCCGCCGAATCGGGCGGGCGCAGAGGAGAATGCCTGTGCAGCCCGACAGAATCGCAATTGAAGAACTCGTGTATAGATCGTGCCTCGCCCTGGACGAAAAAAATTTCAAGGGCTATCTCGAAATGTGCGACGCGGACTATCGCTACAGCATAACTGCGCACAGCCCTGAAATCCGCAAGGACATGATCTGGCTCGACCACGACAAACCGGGCATGCAGTCGCTGTTCACCAATCTGCCACGCCACAACAGCGATCATTCGCCGCTGACGCGCCACGCCACCGTTTACACGGTCGAGGTGGATGCGGCACAGCAACAGGCGACCGTCGTGTCGGCATTGCAGGTGTTCAAAACCAATCTCGATGGCGGCGCCACCGAATTGTTCGCGGTCGGCCGTTATATCGATACGGTAAAGATAGACGCGGGCGCGCCCAGGCTCCTTAAGCGGGTGGTCAAGCTCGACACGCGGCAGTTTGGTTTCGGCTACCACATTCCGTTCTGAACCAGCCGCCGCATGCGTATCCAGGTCAGCGCGCGCAACCGCGCCTTTCAGTTCGAAGCCGGGTCCGGCGTGCGCATTCTGTATGCGGGGCTGGCCGCCGGCATACACCTGCCCTACGAATGCGGCACCGGCACCTGCGGCACGTGCAAGGCGAAACTCGTCACGGGCGAAGTGCAGGATGCGTGGCCGCAAGCCGGTGGACGCAAATATCTCAAGCAGCCGGGCGAATTGCTGATGTGCCAGTGCGTCGCCACCAGCGACTGCACGCTCGAGGTGGCCAATTTCGTATACAACATGGACCCGGGGGCGTGCACGCCGGTGTTCGGGCGCGGCACGATCAGTAACGCGAAGTTGTTGACGCCCGATGTGGCGAGCTTTTCCGTCGAACTCGACGCGCCCTGCGATTTCGATGCGGGCCAGTTCGTCGTGATGCAGGTGCCGGGCGTGACGGGTTATCGTGGCTACTCAATGGTGAATTTCGATCGCGGGTCGCGCCGGCTGGATTTCGTGGTCAAGAAAAAACCGGGCGGCGGCGCCTCGGAGTGGTTATTCGGGGGCGCGATCGACGGGCGCGAGGTCGAATGGTTCGGACCGCTGGGCAGCGCGACGTTCTATCCCAATCTCGCCAAGAACATTCTGTGCATCGCCGGCGGTAGCGGCATTGCGGGCATGATGTCGATCCTGTCGCGCGCGCGTCAGGAGCATTATTTCGACCAATACAGCGGACATGTATTTTTCGGCGTGCGCACCTACGCCGATGCGTTTTATCTCGGCGAACTGGCGCAGCTTGCGGGCCAGTTTCCGGACAAACTCCGGATCACGGTTGCATTCTCGGACGAGGACGTGCCGGCGCAGGCGCGCCTGGCGCACCCCGCGCTGGCCTTCGACAAAGGGCTGGTGCACGAAATCGCGGCAAAAAACATGCAGGGCAAATACCAGAACCTGCGCGCCTATCTGGCGGGACCGCCACCCGCGGTCGACGGCGCCATCCGCATGTTATTGCTGCAGGCCAAGCTCGCTGCGGATAATATCCGCTACGACAAGTTCAGCTGATCCGCCATGAGCAAAACGTTCGTATGTCCGCGCAGCCAGGTTCCGGCCAACGGTATGGTCGAGTGCGCGGTGGAAGGCGGGTTGAAACTGCTGGTGGCGAACGCCGGCAGCGAATATTTTGCCTACCAGGCCATGTGCCCGCACCAGGACGTGGCGCTGTGCGAAGGCCTGTATGACGGGGCGGTGCTGACCTGCCATCAGCACCTGTGGCAGTGGGACATACGCACGGGGGCGGCGATCGGTCTCGCGGAAGCGCCGCTGGAGAGCTTTCCCGTGCAGGTCGAAGGGGACTCCATCTACGTCGTCGCGCAAAGCGCGCTCAGCGCGGCGGAACTGTTCGTCGGCATTTCAGGTCAGACGCTGAAGGGCTTGACGGACCTGGCGAAAAAAGACCACTTCGACGCGGGCCGCGCACTTTATGACGTCGGCGATCCGGCCGACGATTTCTTCATTCTCGAATCGGGGCGGGTTGAATTCCTGATCGGCCGCGACGAACGCATGAGTCCGGCTGGTTTCATGCTGCGCAAGGGCGAGGTGTTCGGGTGGGCGGCGCTGCTGGAAAACCAGCCGCACCGCATTGCCAGGGCAACCTGCCTCGAGCCGTCGCAGTTGTTGCGTATCAGCGGCAAGCAGGCGCTGCAGGTGCTGGAAAACGATCCTGCCGCGGGTTATGTGGTCATGCGCCGGCTGTCGTCGCTGATCGCGCGCTATCTGGTATCTTCAGGGTCGAAGTAGGGAACAAGCCATATTGAACAGAGTTGCCGCCCCAAACGGTATTACGGGATATCAACCGGCGGGGAAAAGTTGTTAATCACACAGGAGGATGTCATGCACGCAATGAAACGCTACATGCAGTTGTTCGCGGCAATTTCCATGCTTGCAGTATCGGGCGGGACAGGATGGGCAGCAGACATCGATTTTGGAAAACCGGGTCAACCCGTCGAACTGGTGGTCGGCTATCAGCCGTATTACACCGAGTCGTGGTCCGGCGTCGTGATGCGCGGCAAGAAGTTCTACGAGAAATATCTGCCGAAAGGCTCGAAAGTCGAGTTCCAGGTGGGGCTGCAGGGCGCGATCATCGTCAACAACATGCTCGCGGGCAAACAGCATATCGGCTACATGGGCGACATGCCGGCGATAGTCTCGACCACTAAGACCGAAACCGCTGACATACGCATCGTCGCCACGCTGGGCCTCGGTTTCGACCAGTGCAATATTTTCCTCGCGCGCAACGACGCGCCCAATTTCGCCAATGCCAAGGAAGCGCTGAAGTGGCTGGACGGCAAGCAGGTCGCCGTGCCCAAGGGCAGTTGCACGGACCGGTTCGCGCAGGCGACGTTCAAGAAGGAAGGCGTGCAGCCCAAGGACTATCTGAATCAGAACATCGAGGTCATCACCAGCAATTTTCGCGCGAGCAAGATTGACGCGGCGGTTATCTGGGAACCCACAGCGTCACGTCTGGTGCAGGAAGGACTGGCCCGTCGCATCGCGTCCGGCGCGAGCGTCGACGAAGGCGATGGCGGCTTTCTCGGGATGCGCGCGGATTTGATCAAGCAGCGGCCGGACGTGGTCAAGGCGTGGCTGAATGCCGAACTCGACGCGCAGTTGTTCCTCGCCGACGAAAAGAATTCGACCGAGGTAATCAAGATGGCGAAGGAGCAGACCACCGGTTTCTCCGATCGCGCGTTGTGGTATTCGCTTTACGGCACGTACAGCCCTGAAACCGGGGGCACCAAGACACGCATCAATCTGCACTACACGATTACGCCGCAGGCGCGCAACCTGATCGAGAAGGCCACCACCTTCCTGCACTCGATCAAGAGCATCAACGTTGAAAAGCTGCGCCCGGAAGCGGTGATGGCGGAGTTTACCGAGCAAGTGCTCAAGGAACGCAATCTCAAGGCGCCAATTGGCGACGTCGTGGCGTTGCCTGACGCGCGAGCGCCCAAGTAGTGCCGCATGGCCTGCCCGGAATTCCGGGCAGGCATTTTCCCGGGTGGAACTCGGACTGCAGGGGAGAATTCATGTCGAAAATTCTGGCGAAAAACAGCTAACGATGATGGAAGCGGTACAGAACAGCGGTGCGCCTGCGGCGGTCACGCCGGATATATTCCGGCGGACGATGCCGTTCCAGGTCGTGTCGGAGGACCTGTTGGGCAAAATCGCCTTGCTCGGCAGGCGCGTCTCCTACGCGAAAGATGCGGTGATTTACAACGTCGGCGACGATACCGATGACATCTTCATCATCGAATCCGGCCAGGTCGAGCACGCGCTCGAACCTGGCGCGCAGGCGCGTCGCCCGGTCAAGACGCTGGGGCCCGGTGACGTTTTCGGGTGGGCTGCGCTGCTTGAGAGTTATCCGCACCGGCTGGCGAAGGCCGTGTGCCGTGATTCCGCCCGGATCATCCGGGTCAATGGAGACAAGCTGCTGCGTTTACTGGAATCGGACCCTGACACCGGTGACGTGGTCATGAGCCGGTTTGCAACCATGATTACCCGCGATTACACGGTGCCCGACCTGGTCGCGCAGTTGCGCCAGATTCACCGTCAAATTCATGCCGGCGATATTCAGGGCATGAATCTCACGCTCTACCGGTTTGGCCAGTGGATAAAGAGTCCGCGACCTTATCTGATGGTGATCGGTTTCGCGTTGTTTCTGGGATTCTGGTATCTGTCGGTGGAGGTCTGGAAACTGCCGCGCTTCCGGGACATGCCCGGCATCACGGTGGTCGTCAAGGAGTGGCTGAACCCCAATCCGGTGTATGGCCTGTCGATTTACACGGCAGAGTACTACACGCACATCTGGGTAAGCGTCTGGCGCGTGACGCAGGCGTTTCTTCTGGCTACCGTGCTCGGCGTGTCGGTCGGCCTGCTGCTCGGCTGGTCGAAGCAATTCAAGGAATATGTATTCCCGCTATTTGAAACACTGCGCCCGATTCCTATCCTCGCCTGGGTGCCGCTGGCAATCGTCATGTTCATAGCCACCGAATCGGCGGTGATTTACCTTACGTTTCTCGCGTCGTTTTTTGCGACCGCGCTGAACACCATGCTCGGAGTCGAGTCGATCGATGAGTCGTATGTGCGCGCCGCCTACTGTCTTGGGGCGAAGCGTTCGCAGGTATTCCGCCACGTTATAGTGCCCGGCGCGCTGCCGTTCATATTTACCGGCCTGCAGATTTCAGTGGGCGTTTCGTGGTTTTCGCTGGTTGCGGCCGAAATGGTGTCCGGTCAGTATGGCCTGGGTTACGTTATTAACACTTCCTATACGATGGTGCGTTACCCGACGATCGTTATCGGCATGATCACGCTCGGGATGGTCGGCTATGTAACGAGCGCAATGGTGCGCGTGCTGGGCGACCATCTGATGCAGTGGCGCACGCGCGAACTCGCGCTGG